>CAZJYO010000230.1:0-4524 GCA_964550275.1 uncultured Chitinophagales bacterium | reverse complement strand
ATTGGCGTACATCGGCGTGAGAAAAAACGTGAGGAGCCGGCCGATAATTGTGCTGACGCCGTAGATTGCGGTATCGCTCCCGAGGCGCCGGATCTTGTCGAACATTAGGCCTTACCGGATGGAGGAAGGGGGGGAAAGTTCGAAGGAGATGTCGAGCGCCTTCGCCGAATGTGTCAAGGCGCCAATGGAGATAAAATCCACGCCGGTTTCCGCAAAGGACCTCACTGTCTCAAGCGTAATGCCCCCCGATGCCTCGACTTCAACTCGATGATCAATCAGTTCCACCGCGGTGCGCATGAGCTCAGGTGTAAAATTGTCGAGCATAATTCGCTGAACGCCGCGGCAGGAAAGAGCTTCTTTTACTTCGTTGATGTTACGCGTTTCCACTTCAATCCCGACTTGGATGCCGTGCGCAGAAACAAACCGGGTGCAGAGTTCAATCGCCTGACGAACTCCGCCTGCGGCCACAACGTGGTTGTCCTTGATGAGCACCATATCATCCAAACCGAAGCGATGGTTCACGCCGCCACCCAATCGAACAGCCCGCTTATCGATCACGCGAAGCCCCGGCGCAGTCTTTCTTGTGTCGGTAATCTTTGCCCGTGTTCCTTCGACTGCTTGAACAAACCGGTTGGTCAACGTTGCTATGCCGCTCATACGTTGCAGGAAATTCAGCGCGGTACGCTCGGCCTTCAGCAAAGAACGTGTTGAACCCTCCACCGATGCAATGCGATCTCCCAGACGAACCGGCCCTCCTTCATTCACGAATGCAGTGCACGTGGATGCATCATCACAGATCCGCACTGCGAGGAACGCGACCTCAAGTCCGGCAACAATGCCCTGTTCCTTGCAGAGAAACTCCGCGCGTGCACGCGCAGCTTCATCCACAATGGCATCGCTGGTCAGGTCGCCCAGTCCGACATCCTCCATGAGCGCAAGCTCAACGAGGCGCGTCACATTGCTGTCAACAATCGTCGTCATTGCTTTTCATCGACCAGCATAACGGGGATGTCATTTCTTATGGGAAACACCCTGCGGCACTTCGTGCATGTCAGCGTATCCTGTCGGGGATCATGCACAACGGGTTCTTTGCACGCCGGACAACGGAGAATCTCCAGCAATTTCTTGCTGATCATGATTTCCCCCCGGCGAGTGACGTTTCGATCTGTTCAAGGACTTGAGCCGGAATGCGTGTGGGTTTGCCGGTAGAAGCGTTCACGAAGCCGTGAACTGTGTACCCTTCGGCAAGCATCTCCGCTTCTCCCTCTCTATAGACCTCGTATTCAATACGGAGCCGCGCCACCGGAGATTCCTTCATCATGGTCACCACGCGGAGAAGGTCATCGAACCGGGCGGCCTTCTTGTACACCGCGCGCGCTTCGATCACCGGCAGAAAGAAACCCATCTCTTCAACCTCGTTGTACCGGACACCAATTACGCGAAACAAATCCTTTCTTCACTGCTCTAAATACTCGAAGAACTTCGCGTGATACACAAACTTCATCTGGTCCGTGTCGGCATACCTGACGCGGATATTGGAAACCTGCTTGATCATCCCGCCCAGTCACCCATTTTGGAAAATTTTTCAATTCTGCGTTCAACAAGCTTGTCGAGCTTTATCTTCATCAACTGCTTCAGTTCTTCCAGAAGCGTTGTCTTCAGCACTTCAGCGGTTTTTTCCGGACTCCTGTGCGCACCGCCCATCGGTTCGGGAATGATGACGTCAATAACGCCCTGCTTCTTCAGATCGGGGGCTGTCAGCTTGAGCGCCTCCGCGGCCTGTTCCTTGTAGTCCCAGCTTCTCCAGAGAATACTTGAGCAGGATTCAGGCGAAATGACGGAGTACCAGGCATTTTCGAGCATCAGAATGCGATCGCCAACCCCGATGCCCAACGCTCCACCGGATGCACCTTCACCAATAATCACCACAACGATGGGAACACGCAGTCTCGACATTTCCAGAAGATTGCGTGCAATTGCCTCGGCCTGGCCGCGCTCCTCTGCTTCCAGTCCGGGGAACGCGCCCGGAGTATCGAGGAGGGTAATCACGGGCTTGCCGAATTTCTCGGCGAGTTTCATCAGCCGCAACGCTTTGCGGTAGCCCTCGGGGTTCGGCATACCGAAATTCCGGTACACATTGGACTTGGTGTCACGTCCTTTCTGGTGTCCGATAATCATTATCACCTGTTCGTCAAGCCGTGCAAAACCGCCGACGATCGCATGGTCATCATGAAAATGCCTGTCACCATGCAGTTCGATGAAGTCTTTTGTCATCGACTGAATGTAGTCAAGTGTGTACGGTCGATCCGGATGGCGGGCAAGTTGAACGCGCTGCCAGCGGCTGAGATTCGAATAAATCGACTGTTGAAGCTGGGTCATGCGCTTTTCAATCTTCACCACCTCTTGCGCAATGCCGGGATTGTCCGCGTACCGGCGCATCTCTTCGATCTTTTGCTCCAGTTCCACGATCGGCTTTTCGAATTCAAGAACAACTTTTGCCATGGTTTATTCCTTGGGAGTTTGCAAGAACAACAATGCCGTCTTCAAAAGGATTTCGATATCCAGCATCACGTTCTGATTTCTCGCGTAGTACAATTCATACGCTTCGATTTCATCCGCCTGCGTATCTTCGCGCCGGTTAATCTGCACCAGGCCGGTGATTCCTCTTTTGCCAAGATAGTGATCCGTATCGCGGGAATCATCTTCAGCTTGCGGCCTGCCCACCAGACTCATGGACCCGCCGACAACCTTGGGAAGCCGGAGCAACGGCTCCCATCGTGAACGCGCTTTACCGCCGGAGTTCAGCAACGCAAACGGATAGAGCGTCAAGAGCAGAACGGTTCCTGCGGAAAGGTCCAACAGTCTCTTCAGAATCCGATGTCCCGGCTTTTGAATATTGTACTCGATATCAACAAGCGGTATGGTATCCAGGGGATCAATACGCGTCTTGCCGATGATCGCATCAAGCGAGTCGGGCACAAGCCGGAAGTTAACGCCGCGCGCATTACTGCGCGCAATCGTGGAGAGCATATCGGCGTAGGACAACCCGTTCGTGGAGAAGATCACTTCCGCAATTTTTCGTTCGGCAATAACTTTGCTGATGTTCTCAAGACTGCCGAGAATTTCGACGCCTGCCACCTGCTGACCGACACGCCGGCGGTCAACATCGACAAAACCCTGAACGTCATAACCGCCGTCAACACGAGCGCGCAAACGGCGCAGGACTTCCTGGCCGGATTCCCCGGCGCCAACAATAAGAGTCCTCCGCCCGAACAAGCTTGGCCTCGAAGTATTTGCACCGCGCGACGGCGAAAGCATCCTCAGGCCAAATCTCCAGCCGGGAAGAAACACCAGACTCAGAGCGCCCGAAATCAGCACCACGGCCCTGCTAAACGCAAAATCTTTCGCGAAAAATACGGTTGCCGAAATAATCATGTAGCTGATCAAAACGCCCGCTCCCGCGCGCGAGACGGAGTTCCGTGCATTGCCGTACAACCCGAGGCCATACAGCACCATCACAACAAGGAGAGGCGGAATAATCCACACCAGGGGGTATGCCCGTTCCGGAAAACGAAGAATGTCCCCGAAGTATAAGAATTCAGCGGCAACAAACGATACGACGACCAGGGCGTAATCCATACCCGCAAGAAGCATGGACTGGCCTGCACGCGCAACAAATGCCAATGCAGCACGGAGAATGATCCCGAGGGTCAACAACATCTCGACAATGATGGAACGGCTGAAGTGCTTCTCCACAAACAACTGCATCGCCCGGTAAAAGACCCTGATCTCATCAATGTTACTCCGCCGCGTGCTTTCACCCTTGAAATGGATGATCGTCGTCGTGGGAACGTAATACACCTTGAACCCGGCTTGCTTCGTCCGGTAACACCAGTCGAGATCCTCGCCATACATAAAGAAGGATTCATCCAGGCCGCCCACGGCTTCCCATGCCTTGCGGTTCACCATCATGAATGAGCCGCTCACGGCATCCACTTCGTACATTTCATCAGGATTCAGGTACGTGAGATTGTACTTGCCGAACAACCGGGAGCCGGGGAATAGTGAGCTCATGCCGCTGATTTTGGTGAACGCTACCCACGGCGTCGGAAAACTCCGGCGACACGCAAGCTGAAATGTGCCGTCGGGGTTGAGAATCTTGCAACCTGCCAGTCCCACATCCGGATGCGCATGGAGAAAGTCCAGCATGACGCGGCAGGTGTCCTCCTGGACAATCGTATCCGGATTAATCAACAGCACGTACTTTCCGGCGGCGCGTTTCAGAGCGACATTGTTTGCCCGCGCGAATCCCATATTCGTTTCGGAGACCACGAGATGAACATCGGGAAACTTCTCGCGCACCATTTCCACACTGCCGTCGTCGGAATCATTGTCAACCACAATGATTTCACTCCCGATGCCGGCCAGTGAACGCTTGATGGAAACGAGGGCGTTTTCCAGGAACTGACGGACGTTGTAGTTGACGATGATAACGGAAAGATCCATCGTTACAGCCGGTTGAAC
>CAZJYO010000229.1:0-4527 GCA_964550275.1 uncultured Chitinophagales bacterium | reverse complement strand
ACGCTTCAGCACATCTTGCACAAGGTCAAAGTCTCCTGCCTTCCAAAGGATATTCCCGAAAAAGTGGAAGTCAATGTTGCTGAACTCGCCATCAACCACTCGGTTCACGTGAGGGACTTACAAATTCCCAACGTGACAATTCTGGAAAGCCCGGAAAGTCCTGTGGTGGCGGTGGTCCCACCGACGGTTCTGAAGGAAGCTGAACCCGGTGCCGCAACGGAGGAAGCGTTGAAAGAGCCCGAAGTTGTTGGCAAGGGCAAGAAGGTTGAAGAAGGCGCGGAAGAGGGCGAAGCCGCTCCAAAGGAGAAGGAAGAAAAGAAGAAGTAGCGACTCCGTTGAGCCGCCATGGAGAATCGCATCGTTGTCGGCTTGGGTAATCCGGGGTCGTCCTACGACGGAACACGACACAATCTCGGATTTGCAGTGGTGGATGAATTGTGCAGGAGACAGAAATATAGTTTGTCCCGCGGTTCCGGTGAGTACATGATTCATGAATCGACAAGGGGTGATGTTCGCACGGTCGTTTTGAAGCCGTTGACGTTCATGAATAACAGCGGTGAGGCCGTCCTCGATGTGTTGGAACGGTTTTCGGCCTTGCCGGAACACCTGATGGTGATTGTGGACGATCTCGCGCTTCCGTTGGGCACTCTCCGCTTGAGAGAGCAGGGAACGCATGGCGGTCACAACGGACTTCGATCATTGATCTATCATTTGAACACAACCGGTTTCCCCAGGTTGCGATGCGGTATCGGGCCGGAAGTTCCACCGTCAGGCGCAGAGAGAGCGGATTTTGTTCTCTCCCCTTTTATGGCGGCTGAGGAGCACAAGGTCGACAAGATGGTGTTGCGTGCCGCAGAGTTGTGCAATGAGTTCACCGCATCAGGAATCCGAAAAGCTTTGCAGATGACGCATTTGTAATCCAACGCGGTTACCTTTCCATTCACGAAAGGTTGCCCCTGCTCTCCAGTTCATCGCCCGATGAGTACTGAAGGGCCTTCTAATTCACTTAGAGTCCACAGGAGGTAACACATGGACACCACGCAACGCACATATGAAACAACGGTCATCATCAACGCTTCACTTGATGATACCCAAATCGATTCGGTGGTCGGCCGGATACAGGAGACCATCACGAAGAACGGCGGAGCCATCGTCGCATTGAACAAGTGGGGTCGCAAGCGGCTCGCGTATCCCATTAACAAGAAGACGAACGGCTTTTATGTGAACATTGAGTTCACAGCGCCGCCTTCCATTCTGGCGATCCTTGAGCGATCCTATCAGCTCGACGAGATGGTTCTGCGGTATCTCACCATCGTTCTTGATGCAAAGGCAATCGCTGCCCGCAAGGCCGCTCCGGTTGCTCCCGCAGCCGAAGAACCAACACCCGCAGTCACGGCGCGTGAACCTCTGTTCCGCGAACCCGAGAGCACGACCCAGAGCCAATCATAAGAGCACGGAAAAGGAGAATCTATCGTGTACGTACAACGCAAACCCCGCCGCGAAAAAGAAGACAAGAGCCCGCGAAAAAAGCGCGTATGTCGTTTCTGCGAATCCAAGGATATCTACATTGACTATAAGGACGAGAAACGCCTTCAGCGGTTCGTCAGCGAGCAGGGCAAAATCATTCCAAAACGCATCACAGGGACATGCGCCAAGCACCAGCGACAGTTGGTGCAATCCATAAAGCGCGCGCGGCACCTCGCATTGTTGCCGTTCGTTTCTGATTCCATTCGATAACGGGGAATACCATGAAAGTCATCTTACGCAAAGACCATGACAAGCTCGGCAAAATCGGTGAACTTGTCGACGTGAAAGACGGATACGCACGCAACTATCTCATCCCCATGAAGGTTGCTTTTGCCGCAACATCCGGAAATATGAGAGCGCTGGAGGAAGAAAAACGCCAGTCTGCACAGCGTCAGGCAAAGGAAGTCAAGTCCAGCCAGAAGCTTGCCGTTGAACTGGAAAAACTCTCGCTGACGATCCAGATGAAAGTCGGGGAAGACGAAAAGCTGTTCGGTTCCGTGACTTCTCAAATGATCGCAGATGCACTTAAAGAGAAGGGCTTTGAAATCGACAAACGCATCATCGATCTCGAAGAACCCATCAAAGCGCTTGGCATCTACACCGTTCCGGTGAAACTGCACTCCGAAGCAGTCGGCAAAGTCAAGGTTTGGGTGGTGCGAGAATAGTCAAACCATGAATACGAAAATCCCGTCGCATTCCACGACGGGATTTTTTTTGATGTAATACGCCGAAACAGGGAACTTGGCATGTTGATTCCCGGCCGTGTGTTGCTTGACTTTCGGCGTGAAACGGGCTATGTTTTAGAACCACCTTAGGATTTTTTGGAGAATTCTCAAACTCATTATGGCAAAACAGACCCAAACCCTTGAAGAAGTAACCATCCGCTTCGCAGGTGACTCCGGAGACGGAATGCAGTTGACGGGAACGCAGTTCACCAACACAGCGGCCGTGCTCGGCAATGACTTAAGCACACTTCCTGATTTTCCGGCAGAGATTCGCGCTCCCGCGGGAACCACCTATGGCGTCAGCGGTTTCCAGATTCATTTCGGAAGTCTGGATATTCTCACGCCCGGCGATTCCTGCGACGTTCTCGTAGCAATGAATCCCGCCGCGCTCATCACCAACATCAAGCAATTGATTTCCGGCGGAACAATCATCGTGAATGAAGACGCGTTCACGGAAAAGAATTTCAAAATCGCCGGTATTACAAGCAACCCGCTTGACGACGGAACCGTCGCCGGGTTTCAGGTCTACAAGGTCCCGATCAGCAAACTGACGGCAAATGCACTTGCCGACTTGAATCTTTCCACGAAGTTTGTGGACAAGACAAAAAACTTTTTCGCCCTCGGATTGATGTATTGGATGTACAACCGTCCGCTTGATCAATCCATAAAATTTATCCAGGACAAATTCGGCGGAAAGGATCCGCAGATTGCAGACGCGAATCTGCGCGTTCTCAAAACCGGATTCAACTACGGGGATACCGTTGAGATCTTCACGACCCGCTATGAAGTAAAACCGGCAAAGCTCCCTCCGGGAAAATACAGAAACATCATGGGTAATGTTGCAACTGCGCTTGGTTTGGTCGCGGCATCGCGCAAAGCCGGGCTCGAATTGTTTCTCGGAAGCTATCCCATTACTCCGGCAAGCGACATCCTTCATGAGCTTTCACGTTTAAAGGAGTACGACGTCAAGACGTTTCAGGCGGAGGATGAAATAGCTGCTATCTGCTCCGCCATTGGCGCATCGTACGCGGGCGCGCTTGGTGTTACGACAACCAGCGGTCCCGGCATGGCATTGAAGACAGAAGCTATGGGTCTTGCCATTATGCTGGAGATTCCCCTTGTCATTGTGGATGTTCAGAGGGGCGGACCGAGTACCGGACTCCCCACCAAGACAGAACAAGCCGACTTGCTTCAAGCGGTGTACGGGAGAAACAGTGAATCGCCGCTCGCAGTTGTCGCGGCATCAACACCCGCTGATTGTTTTGCCACCGTGTATGAAGCATGCCGGATCGCCGTTAAATACATGACGCCGGTTATCTGCCTTACCGACGGCTACGTTGCAAATGGCGCCGAACCGTGGATGATTCCCAACGTCGAAGAGCTTCCGCCGATTCCGGTCTCCTTTGAAAAACGAAGCGACTCGTTCCAGCCGTACCGCCGGAATGAACATACCCTCTCGCGGCCTTGGGCAATTCCCGGCACAGCCGGACTCGAACACCGCATCGGTGGATTGGAAAAAGATCACCTGACCGGCAATATCAGCTACGATGCCGACAATCATGATCTGATGGTGAAGACGCGCGCGGCAAAGATCGACAAGATCTCCGAGGATATTCCCCTGCTGGAAGTTGACGGCGATGCAGAAGGCGACCTTCTTCTCGTCGGGTGGGGAAGCACCTATGGTGCCATTCGTAGTGCGATGCTCAATGCGCGCACCCGCGGCTACTCCGTCGGACATTGCCACATCCGCCACCTTAACCCCTTCCCGCGAAATCTGGGAGAAATTCTGTACAAGTTCAAACATGTCCTTGTCCCGGAAATCAATAACGGTCAGCTTATCAAAATGCTCAGAGCAAAGTATCTTGTTCCTGCTCTGGGATTCAACGTGATCAAGGGCCTGCCGTTAAAGTCGGAAGAAATTGAACAGAAGATTGAATCCATTCTGCGAGGCAACAATGGCTGAGACACTCGAACAAACCGCTCCTCCCTCTCCAAAACCGACGGTCAAGGACTTTCAATCCGATCAGGATGTCCGCTGGTGTCCGGGATGCGGTGATTATTCCATCCTCGCGCAGGTTCAGCGTGTGATGCCCGAGCTTCCGCACAAAAAGGAAGACTACGTTATGGTCTCCGGCATCGGATGTTCGAGCCGGTTCCCCTACTACGTTGATACATTCGGACTTCATAGCATCCATGGACGGGCTCCCGCAATTGCTTCCGTAGTAAAGATGGCAAACCCGAATCTTGCGGTGTGGCTGGCCACGGGAGACGGTGA
>CAZJYO010000228.1:0-4533 GCA_964550275.1 uncultured Chitinophagales bacterium | reverse complement strand
GTGGCAATTCTGCCGAACTGAACCAGCGCTTTCTCGCTTGCATCTGGGCGGAGTCTCTTGACGATATCAATTGTCAGAAGGGTTGAGGTCGAGTTGAACATGGCGCTGAGTGACGACATCAGCGCGGCGAGAAGGCCGGCAATGACAAGCCCCTTAACGCCGGTGGGAAGCAAGGTTGTCACCATCCATGCATATGCGCGATCGCCGGAAACCTGTCCGTCAGACAATTTGAGTGCTATGACTCCTGGAAGCACAAGAATGAACACGGGGAGAATTTTCAAAAAGCCGGCGAGAATCGTTCCGCCGCGCGCATGATCAAGATTTCTTGCGCTGAGCACACGTTGAACGATGTACTGGTCGGTACACCAATACCAAATGCCAAGGATCGGCGCGCCGAACACAATACCCGTCCACGGGAAGTCCGGATCGCTCATTGGTTTGAACATGCTCCAAAAATCCGGTGGTGTGGAAGCAACAAGAGCCTCCCAACCTCCAGCCTTTTCCAGCCCCATCAGTGTCAGGAAAATGGATCCAGCAATCAGAATAACGGTCTGAATCAGGTCAGCGTAAATAACAGCCGATAAACCGCCCATGAGTGTGTATGCGCCGGTGATGAGGACGATAACAATCGCGGATGTGTACATATCCCACCCGACAACCGCTTCAAGCAAAACAGCGCCTGCGTACAATGAGATGGAAATCTTTGTCAGAACGTAGGCGATGATGGAGACAATACTGAGATACCAGCGAGATGCGGAATTGAACCTGCGTTCGAGAAACTCCGGCATGGTGAACACGCCTGACGAGAGATAGAATGGTGTGAAGACCCATCCAAGAAGGAGAACAATCAAGCAGGCGAGCCACTCAAAATGTCCCACCGCAAGCCCGGATTTTGAGCCGGTACCGGCGAGACCGAGAAAATGTTCGCTGGAAATGTTTGTTGCAAACAATGAACATCCGATGGCGATCCAGCCTACGTGCCTCCCTGCGAGAAAGTATTCAGTACTGGTTTTTCCGCGTTTTGAATAGTAGAACCCGACAGCGAGAACGACCGCAAAGTACGCGCCGATGATGAAGAGGTCGGGGGTTGAAAGGGAATCCGTCAAAGTGATTGCCCTGAATCGGAATCAAAGAAATGGAGTTTTGAAAGATCGAGCAGAAGGTCGTGCGTTTGACCCACAGGCGGCGGAGAGTCCGTTGCAAGGCGTGCGACAAATTGAGAGCCCGTTCCCGATGAGAAATACACAAACACTTCATTGCCGACGGGTTCAACGACTTCAATTTGACTTTGGAGCGGAGTGACTGCTTCAACGCCGGAGGGTTTTTGCAGATAGATATGTTCCGGCCTGATTCCCATGATCACCGTTCGGTTGCGAAAACCGGTCAAGCGGGAATTGAGGGATGAAGGAATGGGAAAAGTGAAATCAGAGCCCTGTAAACGGAACGACAGTGTTTCACCCGGGGCAAGGGACCCGGGCAGGAAGTTCATCGTTGGACTGCCGATGAATCCGCCGACAAATCTATTTACGGGCTTGTGATAGATGTTGAGCGGCGAATCAACCTGTTGGACAACTCCGTCTTTCATGACGACGATTCTGTCGCCCATGGACATCGCTTCAATCTGATCATGGGTTACGTAGATCATGGTTGATTGCAGCCTGTGGTGTAGGCGTGAAATTTCCGTTCGCATTTGCACACGCAGGTTCGCGTCGAGGTTGCTGAGCGGTTCATCGAAAAGGAAAACCTTGGGTTGGCGGACGATTGCTCTTCCCAGTGCGACGCGTTGACGTTGCCCGCCGGAAAGTGCTCTGGGTTTTCGTTCGAGGAACTTGTCGATGCCGAGAATCGAAGCAGCGTGCTGAACGCGGCGGTCGATTTCCGCATTGTCGTACTTTCTCAGCTTCAACCCGAATGCGAGATTTTCATACACAGACATATGCGGATATAGCGCGTAATTCTGAAACACCATCGCAATGTCGCGGTCCTTGGGAGGAACATCGTTCACCACTGTTCCATCAATGCTGATGGTGCCCTCCGAAATTTCTTCCAGCCCCGCGATCATCCGCAGGGCGGTGGATTTACCACAACCCGATGGTCCGACGAGGACAACAAATTCCTTGTCACGAATCGTCACTGAAACGTTCCGGACGGCGGGTACCTTGTTGTCGTAGAGTTTGGAAACGTTCTCGAGCTTGACTTCTGCCATGATGGGAGTACTCGGAGTGTGAGGTGAATTGCAATCGAATATATACACGAGCACAAACAAACACAAGAACTTTGCCTTCACGGAAAACGAAACCTAAATGACAAAACAACCGGCTCATCGACATAAAAATTCAGGCGTGTATGCTGTTGGAAGTTCCAACAAAAACGTGTTGGAAAATGCTTTTTCAGTTTCCTTGATACAAACTCTGTTGTCGATCCGTCCTGGCTGAATCTTGCTAACCTGTCGAAACCAACTTTGTCTTGACATTGGAAGAGAATGTTGTATATTCTGGAAGCGCTTCCAGAATTTCCAGTTACGCAACTTGGAACTCTCCATCAATGGGCGTCACGATCTACGATCTCGCTCGGGAAGCTGGTGTTGGTATTGGCACCGTATCGCGGTGCCTTAACAATCACCCCAGCGTCTCGCCCCATACTCGTGCCAAGGTTCTTGATGTCGTCAAACGGTTGAGCTACCAACCTCATGCGTATGCCCAACGGCTTGCCTCACGCAAGACCAACACCATCTCGACGATCATCCCGTACTTTACCAATCATTTCTTCGTCCAGATTCTTGAAGGAATCCAGGATAAAGCGGCAGACCTCGGATTCGATTTGATCTTGTATGGCGTCAATAACCCATCGCAGGCAGAATACTATCTGCGGCGTTCACTTACCCGCGGACACGTTGACGGCGTGATGTTCTTCTCGATGCGGTTCCCCGAAAGTTACATCGCGAAGTTTCTTCAAATCAATCTTCCGATTGTTCTTGTTGACACATTCCATGAGAAGTTCGATTCGTTGAAGGTAAAGAACAAGGAAGCGGCAATGGTGGCGACAAAGCACTTGATGGATCTCGGCCACCGCAGGATTGCCATGATCAACGGCAGTCTGGAAGCACAACCCGCACAGGAGCGACTCGAAGGCTACCGGCTTGCTCTTCAGGAAGCGGGACTGCCATTTTCATCCGAGAACATCATAGTTGCCGATAAGGGAAAGCGTGACGGTTTCAACAGGGAAGCAGGACGCTCGGCCATGCTTGAACTCCTTCGTTTGCAGAGAACGGTTCCGATCACGGCTGTGTTTGTTGCAAGTGACATTCAGGCCCTTGGTGTTGCTGAAGTCGCATCGGAAATGGGCGTGCGGGTTCCCGAAGACCTCGCAATCGTCGGGTTTGATGATATTGAACTTGCCCAACATGCGCAGCTCACAACCATGCGTCAGCCCATGTATGACATGGGAATTTTGGCTCTCGAAAAGCTGATGACACGGATGAAGAACCCGGAGGCGCCTCCGACACTTTCGACATTCATGCCGGAATTGGTGGTGCGGCGTTCAAGCGGCGGCTTGCCTGCGCCGTCCTTTGACGTGAGAAACGAGAAACGAATCGAATTAGAACGAACCGGGAGCTGACGAGGAACTCTTGATACGCTTTTCATTTGCTCTGCTTCTTCTTCCGGTCTGCTTTGCTCCCGCCCGCGTTATCGCCGGCGCTGGTGATAGCATTCACTCACGCGTTCCCGCGTGGGCAAAGCAGGCGGTGTGGTACCAGATATTTCCGGAACGCTTTCATAACGCTGATCCTGCCAACGATCCCAAGCTTGCCGACATTGTCGGTTCCTGGCCACATGAAACTCCGGAAACCTGGAGCGTCTCCCTCTGGACCGGCGATTGGTACGAACTTCAAGCGTGGGAAAGACCGGGCAAAAAAGATTTCTACTTTCGCGCGCAACAGCGTCGTTACGGAGGCGACCTTCAGGGCGTTCTCGATAAACTGGATTATCTTCAGGAGCTCGGCATCAACGCTCTCTACCTGAACCCGATCTTTGAATCCCCATCGCTTCACAAGTATGACGCGACGATGTACCATCATGTTGACAACAATTTCGGCCCTGATCCTGAGGGCGACAAAAGACTCTGGCTTTCAGAAAATCCAGCGGATGCTTCGACGTGGGTCTGGAGTGCCGCTGACAGGTTGTTTCTGAAGCTCATTGCTGAAGCTCATAAGCGGGGAATCAAGGTAATTATCGACGGGGTCTTCAATCACGTCGGCATGACCTTCTGGGCCTTCCAGGATGTGCGCAGGAATGGCGAGAACTCTCCATACCGAAGCTGGTTCACCATCAATTCCTTCGATGACCCTTCGACGGAAAAAGATGAATTCGACTACGTTGGCTGGGCGGGAATTCGCGAGCTTCCTGAAATCCGCGAGGATGAGCACGGGATTGTGACCGGACCGCGTGAGCACATCCGCGCAAATGTAAAGCGATGGATGGATCCGAACGGTGATGGCAACCCGTCGGACGGCATCGACGGCTGGCGTTTGGA
>CAZJYO010000227.1:0-4568 GCA_964550275.1 uncultured Chitinophagales bacterium | reverse complement strand
ATTCGGCAGTACCGACGGTTTACAAACTTCGGAACATCACCGTGAACGTTGATGAGCGTGAACCCAGCACTCCTGAATCATATACACTTGATCAGAACTTTCCGAATCCGTTCAACCCAGTCACCACGATTAGATACTCCATGCCAGTGCGAGGAAGGGCGAAGCTCGTCGTCTTTGATATTCTTGGTCGACAAATCAAAACGCTTGTTGATGAGGAGGTTGATGCCGGCAGGCATTCGGTACGATTTGATGCAACGGCACTTGCTTCCGGAATGTATTTCTATCGAATTGACACTCCCGGATTTTCTCAAACACGGAAACTCCTTCTGCTTCGCTAACGCGCAAAGCTTCATTGCTTCCGCCACGAAGTTGACACCCCTTGATGAAATCAGTATCTTGACGCCGTCAATTATGAACACCATCGTCATCAATTCTTCCGGTGCAGTGTGCGGAAGCTGACCGCCTGGGTCGCAATACTGCGCCCGAGACACTGGATCAAGAACCTCTTTGTCCTGGCTCCCGCCGTTTTTGCTCGCGAGCTTTTCCATCCTGAATCCGCGATTCTCGCGCTCAAGGCGTTTGCTGGGTTCTGTCTTACCGCAAGTGCTGTCTATATTATCAATGACATCATGGACGTTGAAGCGGACAGGGCTCATGCGGAGAAGAAAAACAGGCCCCTCGCTTCCGGCAAGATGACGGTCTCGGAAGCCCTTGTTGTTATGGGCGTTCTTCTCATTGCGGCTGTTCTCCTCGTGAGCAGTATGGACCCGCGTTATATAGCGATCATCGCCTCCTACTTTCTGATGAACCTCGCGTATTCGTTCAAGCTGAAGGATATTGTGTTGCTGGACGTGTTCATCATCGCAGCGGGCTTCATGCTGCGCGTACTTGCCGGAGCGGTTGCGATCCATGTTGCCGTTTCAAGCTGGATTGTCCTTTGCACGCTGTTTATTTCTCTCTTTCTTGGGTTTGCCAAACGCCGGGGCGAGATTGTTTCGACGGCAGGTTCAGGGGTTTCCTCGGAACGCAAAGTCCTGACCTTGTACCGCGTTGAGTTTCTTGATCAGATGCTGACCATTGCGGCCGCCGGTGCTGTTATTGCCTATGCGCTTTATACCGTGGCGCCTCGAACCGTGGAATTTTTCGGTACCGACAGACTGATTTATACAACCGTGTTCGTCGTGTATGGCATCTTTCGCTATTTGTATCTCATTCATTATTCTTTCTCGACGGAAAATCCCACCAACGCCGTAACAACAGACAAGACAATCCTCACGGTCATACTGTTGTGGATTGCGGCGTGCGTGTTCTTTATTTATTCCGCCGGCTGATTCCTCCTTCCACAGTTTCAATCGTCAAAGTGTAAAAAAACTTCGCACCCTGAGGTCGCCGCCCGCGTATCCGTCGTCATTTTGGCGCTTCAGACGTGGCACACTCCTTGCCCAATCTTAAGACGCGGCAGTGGCTCTTCTCCACTGAATATCCTCGGGCCGCACCATTCACCATCCAAACTCAAAAGTAAACAACAGAGAGAACCATCATGATGAATGCCGTCCACCGTGCCGGCGTCACCGTGTTTGAGCCCGGCTCAAGTCTGACTGTGGAGAATGCGCATGAGTTGCTCAAGCTTCTCCGTTCGCATACAACCGCAACCGTTCCGAACATTGTGGTCAACATGAAGGAGACGGAAGTACTGGACAGCACCGGTATCGGCGCGTTGATTACCTCCATGCGCTATGTGCGGCACTTGAAAGGCGGATTTGCACTTTCGAATCTTTCGCCGGAACTGGATCGCATGCTTTCGCTTATGAATTTGCACCGCACCCTTGAAATTTTTGATTCCGAGGATGTCGCGGCTGAACATCTCGCCCACCGATTACATTCTTAGAATCCGGAAACTGTCCCATGACCAAAGCGATACTGCTTCCATCCCGCAACCATGAAGCTCTCAAACCGCTGACGTATCACTCGCCGGTCGGGCTGCTTCCCATTGTCAACAAGCCGTTGTTGGAACATCAGATTGAATTCCTTGTGCGGAACGGCATCCAGCACGTCAGGATCCACGCAGGTGAATTTCTTCAGGATATTGAGAAGCGTTTTGATTCAGGAGCGCAATGGGGGGCTTCGGTAAGCTATTCGCGTGACCCAGGCGCCATGCCGCCCGTTTCTGCGTTGAAGAAAATGAAAACGTACTTCCAGGGTGCAACGTTGTTGGTGATGGAATCCGATATCCTTGCGGATATTGATTTGAATGAGGCGTTGGAGTTCCATTCATCGAACAGGGCGGAAATCACGTTTCTCTGCTATACGTCCAGTGTTCCCACACCGGGGCTTTCCCTGGAGTTGGACTCGCTGAAACGTGTCCGCGCAGTACGCATGAACAGCAGTCCGGCCGGGAAGGCACATCTTGTTGATACCGGCATCTGTATCATCGAACCGGAGGTTCTGGAACTGCTTCTGGAAAGCGCCGGAAACACGGTTCTTCACTCCTGCTGGCTCTCCAGCTTGAAGGTGCGGCTGAACATGTACGCGTTTCATATCGACGGCCCGTATCAACAAATCACCAATCGCCAGCGGTACTACAAAATTCAAAGCGATATCCTCGCACGGCGTTTTCCCAACGTCGTCATACCGGGAATTGAAGTCCAGCCCGATGTATGGATCGGAAGAAATGTGCATATCGCGCCCGGAGTTCATTTTGATGGACCCGCGGTCATTGGAGATGATTGCCGGATCGAACGGAATGCGCGCATCGGAAGCAATACCATCCTCGGATCGGGCGTAACGATTGACACGCGGGCAAATGTTCAGCGCTCGCTCGTTCTCAACCGGACGCGCATTGCCAGCAATCACTCCGTTCACGATTCGATTCTGGTGGGCAGTTTGCACGTGGACCTAGAAAAGGACTCATGCGGCATCACGAAGCAAGCCGTGACGTTGTCCCGGACTCACCGGCCCACGGGATCACAGATGTATCTTTTTGCCAACAAGCTGGTGGCGCTGGGATTGTTGGTGCTTTCTCTTCCGTTCGTTGTTCTTGCGATCCTGTGGGCTTTTTGTTCCGGACGCACAACGTGGTTGTCGTCGGTCAAAAGATTGGGGGCAGATCCGGCAAAACTCAATGGGGGCATTCTCAAACTGCGCGTGTTTGATATGTACTATCTTGGCGCGCTTGAAGAAACGGGAGAGCAGCAGTCAACGCCATTTGAACCGGCAACACAGTTGCCGCGGTCACTGGCACGGATTGGCAACCTCATCAATGTTGTGAAGGGCGATATCCTGTTTGTGGGGAATGCACCGATGGATCCCGAATGCGCATTTGCGCTGGATGAAGAGTGGCAACGAACCCGTTTTAAATGTCAGGCCGGCATGTTCAGCGTGCTGGACGCGCAAGAAAGGCATCCGCTGACGGAAGATGAAAAAACGGTTGTTGAAGCGCGCTACGCCTTGCGAAGGAGTATCAGGAGCGACTTGAAGGTGGTGTGGGAAATTGGGACGCGGGCAACTTCACGACTGCTGAGAAAGGGCAGAAGAGTCCTTCCGGTGTAAGGTTAGCGTTTGTAAATCGCGGGAAGCTTTTTCTCGTTCCACTCAACCATTCCTCCCTGCATGTTCACAACGTCGTAACCCTTTTGATTGAGGAATGATGCCGCCTTCCCGCTGCGGTTTCCCGTGCGGCAATACGCGATGATTTTCTTTCCTTTGTATTGCTCCAGTTCCGAAACCCGTTGCTCCAGTTCCTGAACCGGAATCAGGACTGCATCAGGCAGATGACCTAATTCTCCGTCGAACTCTTCCGTCGTACGCACATCAAGCAGAATATATTCTCCGCTCGCCATCAGCGATTGTGTTTGTTCCACCGTTACCGCGGGTGAAGATTGCTGGCGTCCGATGATTGCCGCGATAATCACCATCAGCATCAAAGCTGAAACCACGATGATACCCTTCCTAGCGTTGGTGTTCCATGTGTTCGCGAACAACCTGGTATCCCTTCTTCATCCAGCCCGAAGTGCCTCCAACAAGATTCATGACATTGACGTAACCTTGCAGGTGGAGCAAATGTGCCGCCTCAAAGGAGCGTCCACCACTCTGGCAGATGGTGACGACGGGTTTCGTCTTGTCTGAAGGAAGCATGTCGAGATGTGCACGGAGAATCTTGGCGGAAATATTCTTTATCCCCTTGATCGCTCCGGCAGAAACCTCAAACGGCTCGCGAACATCCAAGAGGAAAAGGCCCTTGTCTTTCTTGAGCATGTCGGCAAGCTCTTCGGGAGATATATTTTTCACGCCGCTGGTTGCCTGGGGTACTCTCTGTGTGCCGCATTGGAGCGTCATCTTCTCTCCGCCCGTGGATTCTGCGATCGGCGGGAAGAACTCGCGAACAAAGTTGATGTACGCTTCCTTTGATTCCTGCTGAAGGAATGGATTGGTTTTTCTTTCGTTGCCGAGGAGTGCAAATTCCTGATCGGCGTAATCGTGTCCCGGATAAATCTTTGTAGAATCGGGAAGAGGGAGAACCTTGTTTACGAGGCTCTCATACTGCTGTTCAGCGTTGCCCCCCGGAAGAT
>CAZJYO010000226.1:0-4586 GCA_964550275.1 uncultured Chitinophagales bacterium | reverse complement strand
CAGGAACTTCGCACCTTCTTCAAACGGGAATACAGTTCCACGAGCATTTTTACCGCGCTGGCAAGCACTTGGTACTGCCAAGTATATACTTGCCAGAATACTTGACAAACGCTTTTTGCCGTTGTATATTGTCGATGTCAAGAATACTTTACACTACCTTTGGAGGCGATATGGCAGAATCAACAAAATCGAAACGGGGGCTGATCTCGGCTGTTACATTTGTTGCAGCATTTTTCGTTGCCCGCGGAATTCTCGAGCAGGAGGGACTTTCTCCCGTGGTTCGGGTGTTGGCGGCCCTACTTCCTGTTATTCCATTTTCTCTGATGCTCTGGGAAATCATCAAAGGCGTTCGCTCCATGGACGAGCTTGAACAGCGCATCCATCTTGAAGCGCTGGCGGTCGCATTTCCTCTCACGCTCATTTTCCTGATGACGCTCGGTTTGCTCCAGCTGGCAATCAACCTCCCGGCGGAAGACCTGAGTTATCGTCATGTGTGGGCAATGCTTCCTATTCTGTACTTCGGAGGACTGGCGCTTGCCCGCCGGCGCTATCAATGAAGAACAAAATAAAAGAACTGCGCGAGGCGAAGGAGCTTTCGCAGGAGGATCTTGCGCGCAAGGTCGGCGTGTCGCGTCAAACCATCCACGCAATCGAAAGCAACAAGTACGATCCTATGCTTCCGCTTGCGTTTAAGATTGCGCGGGTGTTTTCAAAAAAGATCGAAGAAGTGTTTTCGGAATAGGCATGTAGGTCGAAATTTATTTCGACAACACCGGCTCCGCAGGAAGTTCCACCGGCTCGGTTGCTGGTTCTTCGGCCTCGGCCTTCTTCTCCCGCGAGAAGTACGTGTACATCGCTGGAATGACAAAAAGCGTCAGCACCAGCGAGAAGAACAATCCGCCAATGACCACGATGCCCATCGAAACGCGGCTCTTTGCACTGCCGCCAAGAGCAAGAGCGATGGGAAGCGCGCCGAGAATGGTTGCGAGACTTGTCATAAGAATCGGACGAAAACGCGCAGCCGCCGCGATCTGAACTGCTTCAAACAGCTTCATCCCTTTTTCTTTTTGCTGGTTGGCAAACTCAACGATGAGAATACCATTCTTCGTCACCAAACCGACGAGCATGATGATGCCGATCTCGCTGAAGATGTTGAGCGTCTTTCCGAATATCCAGAGTGAGAGTAAAGCGCCTGCAAGAGCAAGGGGAACAGTCAGCATGATGGTAAACGGATCAACGAAGCTTTCAAATTGCGCTGCCAGGACGAGGTAAATCAGAATCAGCGCGAGCACGAATGCGAACATGATGTTGGAGGAACTCTCCGCGTAATCCCTCGAAGGTCCGCTGAGCGCAGTAGTGAATGAGCCGTCAAGAATCTCTTTCGCAATGCGGTCCATCTCTTCAATGCCGTCTCCGATGGTTCTTCCCGGTGCCAGTCCCGCCGAAACGGTTGCGGATTTGAAACGGTTGAAATGATACAACTGCGGCGGAGCGCTTTGTTCCTTCAGCGTCACAAGATTATCCAACTGCACCAACTGCCCTTGTTTGTTTCGCACGTACAGCGAAGTCAAGTCAAGTGGCTCGTCGCGATCATTTCTGTTCACCTGGCCGATCACTTGGTACTGGAATCCGTTCATCTCAAAATAGGAGAACCGTTGTCCACTGAACGCAAGCTGTAAAGTCTGTGCGATGTCAATGACGGAAATGCCCAGACTGCGCGCCCGGTCGCGGTCGATGGAAAGATCAAGCTGGGGCTTGTTGAACTTCAGATTCACATCAGAACCTTGGAACACCGGACTCTTGTTCACTTCCTCCATAAACAGCGGCAATGCTTGTCTGATTTTTTCAAAGTTCTGATTCTGCAACACGTACTGCACGGGGAACCCGATTCTTGCGCCGCCTCCTGCCGCCGAAATTGTTTGCTCCTGCAAGACAAAGGTCCTTGCTTCGGTCATGCCGCGGGTTTTTGCCGTGACAAAGTCAGCGATCTGCTGTTGTGACCGATCCCGTTGTGATGGATCCACCAAACCAAGTCGGACGATGCCGGTGTTGACTGCTCCGGAACCCGCGAAACCCGGGGCCGTGACGCTGAATGCTATGCGGCGCTCGGGCACGGAATCCGAAATAATTGTCGTAAGCCGGTCCATGAATGCGTCGGTGTACTCGAATGACGTTCCTTCGGGCATGGTGACTGAAACGCGCAACAAGCTCCTGTCGTCCAGCGGAGCGAGCTCGGATTGCAGGGTCAAACCAAGAACAACAATGATCAGCAGGGAAGCGGCAATGATTGCGGTTCCGAGCCAGCGCCGTTTCATGAAGCGCGCAAGCAGGTTCTCGTACCATTGGTTCATCTTGATGAAGAACGGTTCGGTGCGCTCGTAAAACTTGCTGTGTCCATGCTTTTTTCTGATGAGACGCGCATTCAACATTGGTGTGAGCGTGAGCGAAACGAACGCGGAGATCAACACGGCACCGGCAATCACCACGCCGAATTCACGGAACAAACGTCCGACAAACCCCTGCAGGAAAATCACCGGAAGAAAAACAGCGGCCAATGTAATCGATGTGGAGATGACCGCGAAAAAGATCTCCTTTGAGCCCGAAAACGCGGCTTCCATCGGCTTCATGCCGGCTTCAACCTTCTTGAAGATGTTTTCCGTGACGACAATGCCGTCATCCACCACAAGTCCTGTTGCGAGCACGATGGCAAGCAAGGTGAGCACATTGATGGAGAATCCCATGACGTACATGATGAACAAGGCGCCGATGAGCGAAACAGGAATATCAATCAGCGGGCGGAATGCAATCAGCCAGTCGCGGAAGAAGAGATAAATAATAAGGACAACTAGCGCCACGGCGATGAGAATTGTCTCCTGCACCTCCGTCACTGATTGCTTGATGAACAGCGTGTTATCGAGCGCAAGGTTGATTGCATAATCCGGCGGCAAATCCCTCTTGATTTGTTCGAGCCGCCGGTAAAACTCATCGGCGATTTCCACATAGTTGCTTCCCGGCTGTGGAATGATCGCGACGCCCACCATCGGCTGGCCGGCTTGCTTTAATACCGTCTCTTCATTTTCGGGTCCGAGGTTTGCAAATCCGATGTCACCGAAACGCACGATTCTGGACGCGTCAGATTTCACAATGAGATTCATAAAATCGTCAGGTGTTCGCAGTCGCCCTTTGGTGTTGACGATCAGCTCGGTCTGGTTGCCGGAGATTTTTCCGGAAGGAAGATCAACGTTCTCACTTGTGAGAGCATTCTTAATATCCAGCGGTGTCAGACCGTAGGCCGCGAGTTTGCCCGGATCCATCCAAAGGCGCATTGCGTAGCGCTTGTGTCCCCAAATCTGCGTTGTGCTGACGCCGGGAATCGTCTGCAGGTTCTGGGCGATAACATTTTCGGCGAAGTCGCTGAGTTCGAGATGGTTCTTGGTATCGCTTTGAATAGTGAGGGAGATGATGGCATCCGAGTTTGCGTCGCTCTTGGTCACGACAGGAGGAGCGTCGATATCCTGCGGAAGCAACCGCGCCGCGCCAGAAACCTTGTCGCGCACATCGTTTGCCGCGGCTTCGAGGTTTGCGTCGAGATTGAATTCCACGGTGATATTGCTGGTGCCCTGACTGCTGCTGGACGAGATGTTTCGCACACCGGCAATCCCGTTGATGGCTTTTTCCAGCGGCTCGGTGATCTGGGATTCCATCACGTCTGCGTTCGCGCCCGCGTAACTTGTGCGCACGGTAATGATGGGAGGATCGATGGCCGGATACTCGCGCACGCCGAGGAACTGGAAGCTGATCACGCCGAAGAGAATGATAGCCAGCGACATGACGATCGCAAGAACGGGACGCTGTATGCTGACCGAGGCGAGACTCATTCGTTCACAGTGACATTCACCGGCATGCCGGGACGCAACTGCATCAAACCGGTTGTGATGACGGTGTCACCTTCAGCGATGCCGTCGAGAATCTGAACCTCGGCGGCAGTCCGAACGCCTGTTTTTACAGGAACGGAAACCGTGACCCCGTTCTTTCGCACAAGCACGGTTTGTCCCTTCAGGACAGGAATGATCGACTGTGTCGGCACCATGAGTGCATTTTGAATTTGCTTGAGGCGAAGTTCGATTTGAACATAAGCTCCGGGGAAAACTCTTTCGGCTTTGTTGTTGCACAGTGCGCGGATCTGCAGCGTGCGTGTGGCCGCGTCAATCCTTGGTTCCATTGCGTACACCGTGCCGGTGAGCTGTAACTGCGTTTCATCATTGCTGAATTTTACCGCGTCGCCGATGTTGACCTGACCAGCGTACTTTTCTGGAATCGAGAAATCCACTTTCAACGGATTGATCTTTTGCATCGAAGCAATACGCGTTGCGGGAGAAACGTAACTTCCTTCGCTCACATACCGCAAACCGATCCTGCCGTCAAAAGGCGCGCGGATTTCACGCTTGCGTATCGATGCAACCAGGTTTTCACGGTCGGCTCTGTAAGAATTCAACTGGTTCAGGGAAATGTCATACTGCTCTTTGCTGATGCCGCCCATGTCATACAACTGCTTTTGGCGGCTTTCCTGTTCAGCCGTGAGTTGT
>CAZJYO010000225.1:0-4610 GCA_964550275.1 uncultured Chitinophagales bacterium | reverse complement strand
CGGCGGTGTTTGCCGTTCAGGTGTATTTCATGGTTCGCATTCCCACGTATCGTGAACCGAAAGACGCGCCGGCGGAAACAAAGCCGGAAATCCAAAGTCCTGAAACACCCGTTCCATGAGGCCATCGTTTCAGACGGCCGGGGATTTTGCCCGATACCTTGAGTCCGTCGGCGAACTCCACCGCTGTACTGTTGAAGTCGATCCCTACCTGGAAATCACGGAGATTGCAACGCGCGCCATCAAGGAGAAAAAGCCGGCAATTCTTTTTGAGCGCGTGAAAGACTCAAAGTTCCCTCTGATGATCAACACGCTGGCGAGCGACAAACGATGCGAGCTCGCATTGCAATGCCATCCGCAACAGCTCGGGGAAGAGTTAATCACGTTTGTCGAAACGCTCCTTCCACCGAAACCCGCTTCGTTGTTTGAACAGCGTTCGTTCGCCTCTCGCTTTCTTCATGCACCAACCGCAAGAACATCGCGACCGCGCTCACAAGAGATCACGGTTGATTCCCCGAACCTTGATGAACTTCCCATTCTAACATGCTGGCCCGAAGATGGCGGACGGTTCATTACATTGCCACAGGTTGTCACGTACGATCCCCGTTCCGGAAAAAGAAACATGGGAATGTACCGGATGCATGTGTTCGACAAGTCAAGCACGGGCATGCACTGGCAAATCCAGAAGGGCGGGGGATTTCATTACTATCAGGCGGAGAAATTGGAACGACCGTTTGAGCTTGCCGTCGCTCTCGGCACGGATCCCGCTTTGCTGATGGCAACCGTCGCGGCATTACCTGAGAATGTCGATGAAGCAATGTTTGCAGGTTTTCTGCGCGGAAAGCGGATGCGCTTTGTGAAAGGCAAGTCAGTTTCGATTGATGTCCCTGCCCATGCGGAATTCATCCTTGAAGGAACGGTGCCGCTGAACGTGAGAAAGATGGAAGGACCATTCGGCGATCACTTTGGCCACTACTCGCATGCCGCGGATTTTCCCGTCTTCATGATCAAGGCAATGACCCACAGGCGTAACGCGGTGTATCCTGCGACTGTCGTGGGCATTCCGCCTATGGAGGATAAGTGGATCGGCGATGCAACCCAGATGATTCTTGGTCCGCTTGCAAAGCTGCTGCACTCCGAAATCAAAGACATGTGGGCGTATTATGAAGCAGGGTTCCACAATCTTTTGGTTATCGCTGTTGATCAGCGATACGCAAAAGAAGCGATGAAAACCGCACTGGGCATTCTTGGAACAGGACAGTTGTCGCTTACAAAATGCATCATCCTCGTTTCTGAGGGCGTCAACGTTCGCAACTTTGACGAAGTGATGAAGAATGTCCGGGATTATTTCGACCCGCACCGCGACTTTGTGATGATTCCGCGCGTTCCTCTCGATACGCTCGACTTCACAAGCTATACGATGAATCTTGGCAGTAAGATGATTATCGATGCAACTGCCAAACGAAGACAAGATGATAGTTCATCGGATGGAATTGACAGAAACCGCCGCGAGGAACAGATCCAGCATGTCAAATCACTTGACCCGCGCATTCTTGACGTTCATCTTGCCCACGACACGCTGTTGCTCGTGAAGGCACAGGGACACGGCATGCCGCTCGTGGAGAAGCTCGTGAAGCACACGGAGCTTCCCGGCATCAGAATCATTGCAGTGGTGAGCGACGATGTTGACATTCGCGACCGGGAGAACTACATGTGGGGCGTGTTCACCCGCTTTGATTGCGAGCGCGACATCATTTTTACGGAACAAAAGCTTGTGGGCATTTGTCCGGTGTACAAAGGAATCATGGGCATTGACGCAACGTGGAAAAACGGATACCCGAAGCCGCTTCGCATGACCGAGAGCGTCAAAAAGAAAGTGGACGAGCGATGGGAGAGCTATTGGAAATGAGAATCGGCATTCTCATTTTCATCTTTCTGCTTCAATTCGTTGCGCCATTGCTGACGCCATGTTGCGTTGAACCACCCATGCGCCCGCAGGCACCGACTGCAATTCCTGCTGATGAATGCGATGACGAGGAATCCTGTTCACCTTTTTCCTGTTGTAAAACCTGTTGTAACCTCGCTCTCATACATGCTCATGTTTTGCTTTCCTTGCTTCCGGCTCATGCAAAGAGAGTTCACATTTCACTGCTCGTTCCAACCTCCCCCAATAACTCCATATGGCACCCTCCGCAATTATTCTCCTGAAGTTGACGCGTCGATCCGCTTGGACAGGCGGTATTCTTCCAAACAACTGAAGGAGTTTTCCGCATGAAGTATTTCATGTGTTGGGTCGCCATGTTCTGGTGCGCGGGCACAGTATTCGCGCAAAACGAGTTCAAAGCAGTTGTAAAAGACGAACACTCCGGCGAGCCGTTGCCGGGCGTTGTGGTGGTGGTTGATGGAACCGGACTCGGAGCCAGCGCCGATGAAAACGGTCTGGTGCACATCAAAAACATTCCTGATGGTGAGCGAGTGCTTGTGTTCAGCTTGGTTGGTTATGAGAAGCATGAGGAGGAGTTCACATTTCCTTTGAACCACGACGTGTCACTGACAATTCTCTTGTGTCCTGATGAAGAGGAGCTCGAAGAGATTGTCGTTTCGACAACAAGAAGCAGTCGCTCTATTGCCGATGAGCCCACGCGCATCGAAGCAATCGCCGCGGAAGAGCTGGATGAGAAATCCAACATGAAGCCGGGCGATATCCGGATGTTACTGATGGAAAGCACAGGAATCCAGACCCAACAAAACTCAGCGACCAGCGCGAACACAAGCATTCGTATTCAGGGATTGGAGGGAAGGCACACGCAAATTCTGAAGGATGGCTTCCCGTTGTATGCTGGTATGTCCAGCGGATTGAGCATCATGCAAATTCCGCCTCTCGATTTGAATCAGGTGGAAGTGATCAAGGGAAGCGCGTCGACGTTGTATGGCGGTGGCGCAATTGCTGGGATTGTGAATTTGATCTCGAGGCGCCCGTCGGAAGTGCCGGAAATAAGTCTCCACGCAAACATGACCTCTGCCGCGGGACTCGACCTCAGCGGTTTCTATGGCCAGCAATTTGACGGCTTTGGAGTAACGGTGTTCGCTGCGGCGAATGGAAATAGCGCATACGACCCCGCCGATGTCGGACTTTCTGCGATTCCTGAATTTCGAAGATACACTTTCAATCCGAAGATATTTTTCACACCCGTCGAAGACATGGCAATCACCTTTGGCGTCAACACAACATTTGAGGACCGCTTGGGGGGAGATATGAAATATGTGGAGGGAGAGGGCGACAGCGTTCACAGCTACTTTGAGAACAACCGCACCGACCGTGTTTCGACTCAACTTGAGGTTGACGTGACACTTGGCGAACGAGGTCTACTTCGTTTGAGGAACAGTGTGAGTCACGCAGGGCGTTTGCTTGAAACACCGACTTCCAGATTTGACGGCGCACAGTTTTCTTCCTTCTCTGAAATTGCATTCGTGAGCGGGCCGCAGGAGATGGAATGGATCACAGGATTAAATCTCTGGACGGATGATTTTACAGAGGCCACAGTCACCATTCCCAGGAATTATTCTCATCAGATCTACGGTGGATTTGCACAGAGTACTTGGCGCGCAACGGATTGGTTTGCGTTGGAATCGGGTCTTCGCGTGGATGCTTCCTCAAACGATGATGTGTTTGTGCTTCCACGCGCGTCTGCGTTGTTTACCATCTCCCGGGATGTAACATCGAGGGTTGGCGGAGGAATGGGCTATGCGATCCCCACAATCTTCACGGGCGAGGCGGAAGAACTTCAGTTTGAGGGTATCATTCCAATAGATGAATCGACCATTAGGCCCGAGCGTTCGGCAGGGGGAAATGCAGACATCAACTTCCGGTCGACGTTGTTTGATGCAATTTCCCTTTCCATGAATGTTATGCTGTTCTATACGCGGCTCGACAACCCTTTGCAGTTGGTTCCAACCGCGACTCAAGATGACGGGATGATGTATGTAAACGCGGACGGATACCTCGATACGCATGGTTCTGAAACCAACATCAGACTGGGATTCGAAGACTTCAAACTGTTTCTCGGCCACACATTCACCTCGACGAGGGGGCGTATCGGCGGGACGAACTCGGACGCTCCGCTGACGCCGAGACACAGGTTCAATTCCGTTCTCATTTATGAAGTCGAGCGTATGTGGAGAGTCGGATTGGAAGCGTATTATTTCGACACGCAACTTCTGCGCGATGGAACAACAGGCCAATCATACTGGATTTGCGGCTTCATGGCGGAACGCATATGGGAATCATTCTCGTTGTACATCAACTTTGAAAACTTCCTTGATGCGCGGCAAACGCGATTTGATACGATTTATACGGGGACAATCACCGATCCACAGTTCCGTGATATTTACGCGCCCGTGGATGGTTTCGTGATGAATGGTGGAATAAAGATTAGGTTGTGATGCGGTTATCCTCGTAGGGGCGTATCGCGTACGCCCCACACAGAACATTCGCGGCCCGCGAGAGTGGGAGGGCCTGTGCGTTGGTCATTCCCGGAGGTTTATCCCGAGCGCTTTTGTCGGGGAGCCTGTGTGCTGGTCATTCCCGAATGCTTTGGTCGGGAATCCAGGTT
>CAZJYO010000224.1:0-4682 GCA_964550275.1 uncultured Chitinophagales bacterium | reverse complement strand
TTACGTGGAGTGTTGGCTCACCCGCGATAGGAAAGACAGAGTTGAAAGCGATTTCCCCGGACGTGGTTCTTGCCTGGGGACGTACAGGTGACTTTCCAGACTACGATGACAGAGTTCTTCGTTCTTCGGATGGCGGGCAGACATGGAATGATCTCGGCGAGGTGATACCCGAGGGGATCGTTGCTTTGACGGTGGTTGATCCATCTCGCGTTGTTGCGGCCAGCCTCGCGGGCAATATGTTCCTCTCCACCGATGCAGGAGCGTCCTGGACGCAAACATTCAGCACATTCGGCCAACAACCCGGATACTTAAGCAGCGCCGTTCCAGTGTTTCCGGATACACAGACAGGGTACTTCGGTTATGGCACCGGCTTTATCATCAAAACAACGGATGGCGGCGCGTCATGGTTTCAAATCTCAAGCGGAACAGGTCAATCACTGAACGACGTCGGCCGATTTCCAGACGGTAACATGATTGCCGTTGGCGATAACGGCATGTTGCTCACTAACAACGGGACATCCCGCTGGAGCATCCAGCAACCATTTACATCATCCAATCTTACTGCGGTGCATATCATCGGCCAGGCCGATGCCGTTGTTGTTGATGAGACGGGTCGCGTGTATCAAACGACAAACGCCGGCTCATCCTGGAGCGCAGTTGATTCCGTTCCGGATCTTACCCCGGCAAAGGATCTGCATTTCAGTTCGCCCCTTGATGGTTGGGTGACCGGATCGGGTTTCAGCACAGGAGCGCTTTTCCATACAACCGACGGCGGGCATTCGTGGACAGCGGTTCCGGATTTCCTTGGCGCTTATGTTGCCGTAGACGCGGCCGGACCAAATGTCTGGGCTGCGAATGTATCGGGAGTATATCAGCGAAGCACCGACAATGGAGCGACATGGATTGAGGGGCAACTTCCGGATTTCCCGGCACAAGTTCAGGACATGGAATTCATGGATGAGAATACCGGCTATGCTGCCGGCTCGTGGGGTTATGTTGCCCGCACGACGGACGGCGGAGCAACCTGGACAACTCTTTCCACGCCGAACAACACTCATCACTTTACCGACATTCACATTTCGAGCGCAAGTGAATTCTGGTTAAGCACAACGAACAACCTCGCGTATTACTCGGCAAATGGGGGGCAAAGCTGGTCTGCACTCGAAATTCAGTCGGAAGGGTTTGGGACATTTGCGAGTATTGTTGCGAGCGACAGCGGAGAATCGTGGTCTGTCGGGTTTCAAGGTTACATTGAACATTTTGCCGGTCCGCCCCCGCCGCCTCCAAATATACCGCCCGTTGCGTCCTTCAATTTCATGCCATCGGGCATGACAGTGTATTTCACAGACACCAGTCACGACCCCGATGGTTCAGTTGTTTCGTGGCTCTGGGATTTTGGCGACAGCACATTTTCGACCGAACAGCATCCGTCCCACACGTTTGCCGTTCCCAACACGTACATCATTCGCCTGACCGTGTACGACAATGAAGGGGACAGCGGAGCGACCGGCAGAATTATTGTCGTCCAGCCAAACCCGGGAGGAACATTCGGTGACTTTACGGAAGTAACTCCGATTGACTCCGTGTTTGTTACACCGCAGGATGAGGATTTCTGGGTGATAACTACGGCGCCCGCCGATTACGATGGCGACGGCGATCTCGACATTGCCGTGTTGGGTTACTACGTTGTGTACAACCAGAGCGTCGAAGACAGACTCCTCCTGTTGAAGAACAATGGTGTTTCGGGAACGGGTGAATGGGGCTTTACGTATGTCAACGTTCCCCTCGGAACGCTCACCACGGGCTCTTCTGATATGGCGTGGGGCGATCTGGATGGCGACGGCGATCCCGATCTTGCCGTCGGCACGGATGGCGCAACGGTTGTGTATCGCAACGATGCAGGAACGCTGAGTCTGCTTGAAGCCCAGCTGCCCGCGTATTGGGAGGATAACGACCAGGCAGACTTTGATCTGCGCTCGATCACTTGGGCAGACTATGACAACGATGGCGACCAGGATCTTTTGCTGCCATCGGTTTTTGACGACAGCACATTTTCTTATCGGACAGCGCTGTTGCGAAATGACGGCCCCAACGGAGGAGCAGGTTGGAACTTCACCGAAGTTGAGGCGGGATTCGCGGCAACATCACACGCGCAAAGTTTGTGGGCCGACTTTGACGGCGACCTCGACCTTGACCTTCTCCTTGTGAACATTGCTCCGTTGACCGATGACGGCTTCATCCGCCGGTACCGGAACGATGGCGGCGGCGTGTTTGTCGGTGAGGACATCCTCGACTCATTGTCCGTAGAGCACGGGGAAGTCCAGTGGGGTGACTACGACAGCGATGGCGACCTGGATGTCCTCGTGGTTGGGAATGTGAAAGAACTCGACGGCACCTACACGCACATGGCATTCCGCATTTATCGCAACGATACAGGGACGCACGTGCAACAAGACCTTCTTGATTGCATTCCCTGTGGAGGTTGGTTTGATCTTACAGCGGCGACATGGGCGGATTATGACACGGATGGCGATATGGACATCCTGCTTGCCGGCACGTACAACTCCGGATCCCAAATTGAAGGCCGCGCCACGATCTACGAGAATGTTAATGGTGTTTTTGCTGACTCCGGAAGCGTGTTGCCTGCGCCGCGCGCAAGCGGTGATCGCGGTGGAACCTTCTCCTGGCTGGATATTGATGGCGAGGGAGACCTCGATTATTTCATTGCCGGACAGTATTTCGTTCCCGGAGGCAACGGACTGGTTGAAGCACAAATGCATGTGTATCGTAACGACGCGCCCGGCCAAAATGCGCCCCCTTCCGCGCCGGCGGGCCTGAATTCCGTTGTCGATGACAGCTCAACTGTGACCTTATCGTGGAATCCGTCGAGCGACGACAATACCTTGCCTGCCGCACTGACGTACGATCTGCAACTTTTCCGTAACGGCGTTCCGGTTTCGACATTCAAACGATTACCGGAGCCGGGCAACATCAGCGCAATTACCCAGTGGCAGTTGGCGGGGCTCCCGGATGGAGAATATCACTGGACGGTTCGCGGAGTTGATGCCTCTTACACAAGCAGCACCATAGCCATCGGGTCTTTTTCTTTGGGAGCCGTTTCTGTTGATGATTCATCCGCGACAATTCCGAAACGCTATTCGCTTGAACAAAACTATCCCAATCCGTTCAACCCGACAACAACGATAGAGTTTTCTATTGCACGGGCCGGGTTTGTTACTCTTGCGCTGTATAACATCCTGGGACAAGAGGTGAAGTCTCTCGTGAAGGGAGAGAGGGCAGCCGGCACATATCGGATGGTTCTGGACGCAGATGGACTGCCGAGCGGAACATATATATATCAGTTGCGCGCGGGGAGCGTTGTTCAGACGAAGAAGCTTCTGCTGGTTAAATAAGAACGGTCTTCCGGTTGGAAAACGACAACGCCGCCCGTTATGGACGGCGTTGCGTTATTGACGCGTCATCATTCACAGCACGAACTATTGCCGCCACAGCATGACCCGGACGGGCAACATGATGTATCGGCGCTCTGTGAAGTTGAGCTTCCTGCCGCGGCCACCGCGAACATGGCGACTGTGGCGAGCGAGAGCAGAAGACTTCGCATTATTCTCACCTCCCTTCCCGTTGAGACATAGAAGCATATTCCACCGTGCACAGGTGAAACCGTTCACCCAAAGGGAAGAGAAGCTAAATCAGCAGGGACGAAGTAAGAATGGGAATGTTGTCGTGTAACAGCGGCGGAGGGTCCGTCTGTACGCGGTGTTCAGTATCGCCCGCAAGCCCGGTGTTGGCAATTGCTGGCATGACGAGAAGAACTTCAAGGACAGGGTATTCAACTGATGTTTTTGGCGGCAAGGAGGAAGTGTTGCTTGCCGTGACATAGAGGATTGCCGGTCTGCACGGAATGGTCTTGAACTCAACAGTGCCGGCAAGCGTACGGGCGTCCTGCTCACAGCATGACGTTGGCGAAGAAACAAGCGCCTGACGGTTGCAACTCTCCATCACCTCAGCACCCACACCGCACCAAACCACCACCACAGGCAACCCCACAGAGGAAAGTCCTACCGTCAGGCATAACAGCATTGCAAACAACCGTCGTTTGATCGTGGGTCGCATCTGTTTGCTTAACACGGACGCCGGGAAGAATTGTTCCCAAGGAGATGCTCAAGAGAAAGATACGTTGGTTGCCCCCGTGATGAATCCTTTGTATATTTCCTGTGATATTGATGCAAGTTGCTGGAAATGAAAGGATTACGGATGGCGTCCGAGCAGACCATCGAACAAAAACTGGCTGCATTTGAGGCGAAAATCAACCGTGGCGAGAAAATTGAGCCCGGGGATTGGATGCCCGAAGAATACCGCAAGAATCTCATCCGCATGATGAGCCAGCATGCCCACAGCGAGATCGTGGGGCAGCTCCCCGAAGGCAAGTGGATTCCCTATGCACCCGGCTTTCGGCGCAAACTCACGCTTGTCGCAAAGGTTCAGGATGAAGCGGGTCATGGTCAGCTTCTCTATGCCGCGGCAGAAACGCTTGGCGTGACGCGCGAACAAATGTTGGACGAGCTCCTGAGCGGCAAAGCAAAATACGCGAACGTGTTCAACTATCCGACCCCCACATGGGCCGATGTGGGCGTTATAGGCTGGATTGTTGACACCGCGGC
>CAZJYO010000223.1:0-4724 GCA_964550275.1 uncultured Chitinophagales bacterium | reverse complement strand
CGCGATAGGCAAGATTGTCAAGGATTTTCGTCCTTCTGATCACCGGCATGAAGCCTTCAGTATATTCACATGGATAGGAACAGAGCAACGAATCCCATTCTTCAAACCCCTCTTCCACCCACGTATCCGTGGAGAGCCAGGGCTTCGGCCGTGAGGCGGTTAATGCATCAATTTCAAAATGCTGCATCATCCTGAACATCTGCTGCGAGCACATTTCGTTCGGCAAAACGACAACCGGCGAGACATTCAATCCGCTCTTACGCTCAAACGCTGCAACCCTGCCCAGCATCTGACACACCAGCGTTCGCGCTTCGTCATCCGAATAGTGCCGGGACAACTCACGATGAAGGTGATTATTTCCATGAATGGAAAGAGAGAGAGACTTTGCATTGTCGCGGAAGAGTTTCACCACATCATCAGAGGCGATACCGAGATCCACGGGAGGAGTGGCAACGGAAAGATGGAAATTATGTTCACGCGCAAGCTCCGCAACTTTCCTCGCATTAAAATATCCGTACGTCTCATGCCGCAAATTGGGATCATCAATTATGAATGCGGCGCGCAGCGGCGGCGGAGTCCAACCCGTTCCTTTCAGAATACGATAGATGAAGTGAATCAGCGCCGCCAGAAAATAAAAGCGGTGATGCTGAATATTATCCCACAGCATGCGTTTCTCAATTTGTACTTCGACGGGGAGCGAAACGATATCCAGTTGAGACGGGCCGTTATTGTACACCCAAGCCGGTTTTCCTTCGACTGTAGCAAGGACGTCACCCGGAACATCCAGCGGCATCATGGCGGGAAGCCATTTTTCCTCCAGTGTCCGGCTGCGGAGCCGTTCATCAACGAGCGGGCTGTTCTGAAAAGAAACCTGTTGGGAAACCGAAGCCGAGGGAACACCCGATTGAAGAAAAACAAGACATCGTAACGGGTATCTGCCGGAGAAATCACCTGTTGATTGAAAAGCAATTCCCTGTTGTGAGCCAGGAAACGACGAAGAGTCTGCCTTCACAAACCTGACAGGAAAGATCTGTTCAAGGTTCGCAAAGACCCAGAAGAATTCATCCACTTTTTCAGCAGGGAAAACAGGAATACTGACCGGCTTCATTTTTCCTGACCGGCTGGACGAATGGGCATGAGATGACGGAGGAACTCTTTATAGGAGGTGCCGCCCGCAAGAGGGACGCCGCACTTTGCTATCGGCTTGGCAGGGTTCCCCTGAACCAATGTCATTGGCGGAACGGACGTAGTGACAACACTTCCTGCAGTGACCACAGAGCCTTTTCCTATTCTGACATTAGGAAGGATGATAACGCCCGGGCCGATAAACACATTCTCTTCAATGATGACTGTAGGCGCGTCTGCTTCCCGTTTCCCGACCCCCATCTCCCTGAAGTGCGCAATAATAACTGAGCGGATACCAATTACAGAGCCGCTGCCGATACTCACAAGATACGGATGGCCGGTTTCGAGAATCGCCGCTGTTCCGACCCACACGTTTTTATCCATGCGTACTCCGCGCATGCGATGAAGCCTCGCACGGATGGACTTCCCTCCCGGCGCGTACAATGCCAGAATCTGGAGAAACCTGTTGAAGAGCCCCCGTAGAGAATCTTCATCATATACTGATCGTTCACTCATTCGCTCTGTTCGCCCTTACTTGTTCGACAGCTTTTCCAGAAAGACACACAATGCACCGAATTTTGAGACCTGATCAGTTGGAAGCGTCAGGAAATCAATGGATATCCCGAGATTCAATTCCATCGCAAGCATAAGATTCACAAAGCCGAGGGAATCAAGAATGCCCGCCTCAACCAGGTCGTATGAATCACTGATTTCGGCATGTGATTGAATCCCCGCCGTTTTGAAACGGGCCTCCAGGTTTTCGTACACCATTTTGCGGATGTCGTTCAGCGAGCTCATGCGCCTTCCTCCAGTTTTCTGCGAAGCGCAAGCCGGTCCTTCTTTCCATTCTGATTCAGCGGGAGCTTTTCCATGAAATGCACTTTCTGGGGAACCATATACGTTGGCAATGCTTTCTTCAGTTGCATGATGATTTCTTCTTCTTTCATTGTCGTTCCGGCGACAAATATCGTTACGCCGTCAAATCCCCGATCGGACGGAGGCCAACCCAACGCAATAACATCGTGTGTGTTGAGCAGCTTGACTGCGGCAGCCTCGACATCGCCCAGCTCCACCCTGTTGCCGAGAACCTTGACCTGGTTGTCCCTGCGGCCGATGAAATGAATAGCTTCATTGCCAGAGGGACGGCGAACCAAATCTCCGGTGCGGCCGAAAGTGCGTGCATCGCCGTTTACCTTGCATAAAAAGCCGCGTGTTTTTTCTTCGTCGGAGTAATAACCTTGGGCAACATGAGGCCCGGCCAACAACAGCTCGCCAACCTCGCCCGGCTGAACCTCATGGAGCGACTCATCAACAACGCGAAAATCTGTCCCCGGCACAACATACCCAAGCGCTGCAATACCGTGATGCGTATCCCGTTCTCCATCGCTCCACACAAGGAACGCACTGTTTACTGTAAACTCCGTTGATCCGTACACAGCTTCGATTCTGGAGTTCGGGCAAGCGCGTGTCCACTCATCGAGAAGAAAAGCCGGCACAGGTTCGCCCCCAAATGTTGTAATACGGACCGTGGGAAACACTCCGTCTCTCAGTTGATGAAGCTTCGACATCAGAGCTACAACCGAAGGTACACTCTTCCAGACAGTTATGCCTTCCGCAATCAGAAAACGACCCGGGTTCAACAAATCTTTCCTCGTCGGGCAACAGATTGCTCCTCCCCGTTCAAACGCCATAAAAATCACCAACACCGAAGCGCTGAACGAAAGCTCTGCATTCAGCGATAATCTATCATTCTCAGTGATACTGTACCGCGCAACGAGCATGTTCACCATCCACTTGATATTTGCGTGGCTCGTCATCACTCCTTTGGGAACGCCGGTACTGCCGGAAGTAAATATAACGTATGCAATATCATTTTCAGCAACTTCTGCGGCATCCCGGCGACTTACATTTACGCTGCCTGACAATCCAATGGCACGCATGTTGCGCGGGCCGGGAGGTGCTGCGTTTTCTCCCATATCTTCCGGCACAATAACCAGGTATTCGTGCGCCAGCCCTTCCAAAATCTGACTGAGAGTTGGAAGAATTCCCGGCTCGGCAACAATTGCTGTGCTTCCGATAGCAAGCAACATGCTTTTGATGCGCTCAGCGGGAAACGCAGGATTGATAGGAACATATCCCCGTCCGCTCAGAAGCGATCCCGTGACTCCGGCGATAGCGCTGAACGTACGGTTGGCAAGGACGACAACGAGCCGTTCTGTTGGCCGGTGTAAATCAATCGTATCCGCAATTACAGAGGAAAGTTCATGGAGCGATTTGTAGCTGAGGGATTTCCCGTCAATGCGAAATGCTGCCCTCTCCGGAACCTGCCGCGCAGACCGCACAAATCCGGAAATGATATTCTGATGAGGTTGTTTCATGAGTATTGTGCCGGGGGAGCCGCATGTGAAGGAAAAAAAGAAGAAGTGCTTTTGCAGAGGCCGTGGAACCGGAGGGAGAACCTGCTCGAACGACCGTCAGTACTTTTTCTTCCTTCGGCCGGGGGTTCATCCCGAAATCTTACATCCAAAGCTCTATGTTCTTTCGAGTTGTGATCCAGGCGAATAACTCTTCAGCCGTTTGCCCATCCCACGGGGCGCGCTTCTGAAAGCGCCGCTCACTCAGTTCGCGTACTGGTTTCTCTTGTAGCCTTAACGGGAATCGAACCCGTATTTGAGCCTTGAGAGGGCTCCGTCCTAACCGTTAGACGATAAGGCCGACACAATTGTCAATTCGCAATTGTCAATTGATAATTATTTCGCTGCCCCGCAAGGATTCGAACCTCGATAAACAGATCCAGAGTCTGCTGTCTTGCCGTTAGACGACGGGGCAAATGAAGAAGATTGGGAGCATAAATTACCGAATTCGGCTTGGAATGTCAACGGGTTTGAAAGAGACCCGCGCGGAGTCGAACGCCAACACCGGGCGCGTTTGAAGGAACAACTCGCCCTTCCAACATTGATGGACCATCAAACGGGTCATTCTTCACAAGCGCCGCTCCGTCAAGGTCAACCCAATCGGCAAGAGGTGAAAGCTGCGCCGCGGCGGAAATCGCGCACGAGGTTTCCGTCATGCAACCGAGCATCACTTTCAAACCGCGCTTCCTCGCTTCGTTGATCATCTTGTACGCTTCGTGCATTCCGGTACACTTCATCAGCTTGATGTTGATGCCGTCATAACATCCCTCCACTGCTGGAATATCTGTGAGGCGTTGTACGGCTTCATCCGCAACGATGGGAATCGGGCTTCGCTCTTTCAGCCACTTATGATCGTCCGTCCTTTCTTTCGGCATTGGCTGTTCAACAAGTTCAACTCCCTGCCCCGCACACCATTCAATGTTCTTCAATGCTTCGTTGGGGTTTGTCCAGCCCTGATTTGCATCAACACGAATGGGTCTATCAGTCACCTCACGGATCGCAGAAAGAATTTCTCTGTCGTTGGCGCCGCCAAGTTTCACCTTGAGAATTTTGTATTCCCCCGCCTCCACAACTTTCCTTTGCACAACCTCGCGGGTATCAATACCGATGGTAAACGATGTCGGAGGAATTTTGCTGAGATCAAGTCCCAATATCTGGTGCCATGGCTTCCCTACTTTTTTTCCA
>CAZJYO010000222.1:0-4747 GCA_964550275.1 uncultured Chitinophagales bacterium | reverse complement strand
CTGACAGTGTCTACATTCATTCATACGGCGCAGGTTCAGGCCGTCCAGCCCTTTCTCCTGACGGAAAATGCATTGCGTTCAAAGCTATTTTCCCCGGCCAGGCTCCGATGCTCTACGTACGTTTGCTGGACGAAAAAGAAGCGCGTCCGGTTCCGGGAACCGAAGATGGGTCAAGCCCTTTCTGGTCGCCGGATGGAAAAATGATCGCATTCTTCCAGGATGCTAAATTGAAAAAAGTCGATCTTGTTGGCGGAAGCCCCGTCACAGTAGCCGCCGTTCCCAATAGTCGCGGAGGATCGTGGGGCCAAGACGGCATCATTGTGTATTGTCCGGATTACCAGAGCGGCTTATTCCAGGTGACAGCCGATGGCAAAGGGACTCCTCAACAGGTAACGACACTTGATTCAACGCGTCACGAGGGTTCACATCGTTGGCCGTTCTTTCTCCCGGATGGAAAACACTTCTTGTACCTTGCGCGCACGGCTGTAGAATCCGGCGAGGCCGAAGGGGATGCAATTTTTGTCGCTTCCTTGGATGGGAAAGAAAAAAAGATGCTCGTGCAATCTTCCTTCAATCCAGGATACGCAAACGGCTATCTTTTATTCGCCCGGAATCAGGTGCTGATGGCGCAGCACTTCGACGTCGAAAACTTTTCGCTCTCTGGCGATCCAATGAAATTGGAGGATGACCTCCTCAATGATCCTTCCTACAATATTGCCGTCTTTTCTGTTTCGAACAACGGGCTGCTTGTCTATCAATCGGGCACGACGATGGAAGCCGGTGCCCGGCCTATTCTTGTTGACCGCACTGGTGCAATACTGCGAACCATTGGCGATAATGTTATTGAACAGGATCATCCGAGATTTTCTCCCGATGGAAAACAGCTTGCGATGTATATGTATGATTTGCGTTCACGGAGAAGTAATATCTGGATACACGACCTACAAACTAACGGACGGCGGCGGATAACAACGAGGCCTGAAGGAGATTTCTTTCCCCTTTGGTCGCCCAATGGTGCTACGGTGTATTTTTCTTCTGGCGGTGTTTTCCGTAGTAACGTGTATCGCCAATCGGCTTTCAGTAGCGGCAAGGAAGAACTTGTGTACGCTTCCTCGAAGACCAATATCGCAACAGATATCTCTCCGGATGGTACGGTCCTTCTTATTGATTCGAGGGAAGTAAAGGACAATCAGGGGGACCTGTTTCTCCTGAAGTTGACGGAAGCAAGCAATAAGGATCTAATGCCGTTTCAAATGACAAAGTTTGATGAACAGGCCGGACGATTTTCGCACGACGGGAAATGGATTGCCTTCGTCTCTAATGAAAGCGGTGAGTACGAAGTCTATGTGAAGCAAGCATCTCGCCCTGACTCCGACCCGGTAAAAATCTCGACCGGAGGCGGCTTTGAACCACGATGGGGAATGCAAGCGAACGAGTTGATCTTTGCCAGCCCGCAAGGCTACCTCATTGCCGCATTGCTGCGGTTCACGGAGAACTCGACTACTGTGGAGAAAACAACGAAATTATTTCAATCTCCCCCATTTACAGCTCAATACGATGTTTCCCGTGATGGGAAAACGATTGTGTTCTCACGGTCCATCGAAATGCAAAAATTAGCGCCGCTCTCATTAATAACCAACTGGGAAAGCGTGTTGGGGAAAAAGTAAAGGGTTCACATGATCGGCCAGACAATATCGCACTACAAGATACTTGAGAAATTGGGCGAAGGCGGCATGGGCGTGGTGTATAAAGCCCAGGACACCAAGCTCGACCGTACAGTTGCCCTGAAGTTTCTGCCTCCCCACTTGTCGCAATCGGAGGCGGACAAGGCGCGGGTTATTCAGGAGGCGAAAGCAGCCTCTGCAATGAACCATCCCAACATTTGTACCATCCATGCAATTGATGAACATGAAGGACAGATGTTCATCGCGATGGAATTTGTAGACGGCCAGACTCTTCGCAGGAAATTGGGAACACTTTCGTTGAAGCAAGCGATTGATATAGGTATTCAGATAGCCGACGGTTTGGCAGCAGCGCATGAGAAAGGGATCGTCCACCGGGATATCAAACCGGAAAATATCATGGTGCGGAAGGACGACATTGCGCAGATTATGGACTTTGGCCTGGCAAAGCTGAGGAATGCCTCAAGCAAGATGAACAGACTGACACGTGAGGGGAGTACGGTTGGTACTGCGGGCTACATGTCTCCGGAACAGGTGTTGGGACAGGATGCCGACCACCGTTCGGATATATTTTCGTTTGGTGTACTGTTGTATGAGATGATCACCGGGCAGTTGCCATTCCGCGGCGTACATGATACGGCCTTGGCGTACGAGATTGTGAATGTGGATGCAGCTCCACTTTCGACAATCAAACCGGATATTGACCCGAATCTTGAAACGATTGTTCTGGATTGTTTGGAAAAAGATCCGAAGGAACGTTGTCAGTCAATCGCGGAGGTCGCACGGGACTTGAGACGCGTGAAGAGAGAATCAACGCGTCAACGGCATAGCCGGATCACGGCTGCGCCCCTGTATAGTCCTTCCGGAGTTCAATTCCGACCGAGCTCGATACAGAGTAGTTCCGCAAACCAAACGCTTGTCACTGAAGGCCAATCTCCGCAGCCCACCTCTTCACGACTTCCGTGGATCTTAAGCGGGCTTCTGTTCTTTATTGCTGCGGGAGCGATCGCTTTTCATTTCCTGACTCCTCCTGCACCGATTGAAAAACGCGTCGTGCGCTCGTTTATTCTTCCACCTGCGAAAACAAATTTCAACATGCAAATTGGCGGGCACATTGCCATATCCCCCGACGGTAACAGCATCGCGTTCGTCGCAACCGATTCCGCCGGCTCTGATCGTGTGTGGGTTCGGCGGATCAACTCGTTGACTGCAATCTCGCTTCCGGGAACTGAGGGGGCCATCTATCCCTTCTGGTCGTACGACAGTCGAAAGATTGGATTCTTTGCAAAAGGGAAGATGAAAAACGTGGAAGCCGTTGGCGGACCAGTGCTTACCATCTGCGATGCGACCGATGGCCGTGGTGGCACGTGGAATCAGAATGGCATCATTGTTTTCGCGTCAAATCCGAATGGACCACTTTCCAAGGTCTCCGCGGCCGGTGGTGTATCGTCAGAAATCACTAAACTGGATACCGTCAAGCATGAAACTAGTCACCGGTGGCCTGTGTTTCTTCCGGATGGGAATCATTTTCTCTATGCGACTCAATCGCTTACCGGGACGGCAAGCGAAAATGACGCCATAAAAATCTCGTCCCTGGATTCCTCAGTGAACAAGGTGCTGTTTCTTGGTAATTCCAACACAAGTTATGCCGCAGGACATGTTCTGTTCGTCCGACAAGGGACATTGATGGCCCAAGCGTTTGATGCTGGCAAGCTTGAAGTTACCGGAGATGCTGTGCCAATAGCCGAGCAAATTATCTACAGTACACCCTATAGCCGTGGTATGTTTTCAGTATCGTTGGACGGCGTACTCATTCTCCAAAGCGGGGAAAACCAGGTGCAGCGGGCTGCAATATTCGACCGATCCGGAAACCGCACAAGCCTGCTTCCTGACATCAATCCGGCCTCACCAAGGTTTTCATCCGACGCGCAGCATCTGGCTTTTCATATCATTGATAATCAAACCCGAAATGCTGACGTCTGGGTGCACGAACTGGCAAGAGGAACAAGTTCGCGCCTGACATTTAGCCCGTCGTTGGACATTAATCCATTTTGGTCAGCTCGCGGCGACTCCATTGTCTTCAGTTCCAGCAGAACGGGTGTGTTCAATCTTTATCTGAAGAGTTCCAATGGTAGTGGCGAAGAGCGACTTCTTCTTGAATCGAACAGGAACAAGAACGTCAACGATTGGTCGCGAGACGGAAAATACCTGACCTTCACGTCGGGCGGAGATCCAAAAACCAAAAACGATCTCTGGGTTCTTCCTCTCTTCGGTGACCGGAAGCCGATACCAATTGTGCAAACAGAATTCAATGAGGGCCTTGGGAGCTTTTCTCCCGACGCCCGCTGGATCGTCCATGCCTCCGATGAAACAGGGAGGCTTGAAATCTATGCCCGATTGCTCGACGGCACGGGAGGAAAGTTTCAGGTTTCGACGAATGGCGGAAGAGCGCCGATCTGGAGATCGGATGCCAGGCAGATTTTCTTTTCCTCGCTGGATAGGAAACTACAGGTGGCATACGTTAACGCCGGCGCAACCTCTTTTGTGGTAGATAGTGTCCGAACACTCTTCGACTACGAATCCCGAAGCGTGGTAGGAAACAGTATTAATGATGTGAGCAGTGATGGCAGGCAATTCGTTGCCGTTATTACGGAGTCAAAACAAACTTCTGCACCTATAACGCTAGTCGTGAATTGGGATGAGGAGTTGAAAAAGAAATGAATAGGCAAACGATATCACCTACTGAACCTACCCCGTGATGTCATTCTTTGCAAGTGAGGGACGGAGTACGCTCCCACCTCTTTGCAAGAGAAGGGATGGGGATGAGTTCCGACGAGGAGACAGAATGATTGGAACAACAGTATCGCACTACCATATCATCGAGAAGCTTGGTGAAGGCGGTATGGGAGTGGTGTACAAAGCCGAAGACACCAAGCTCGATCGCATCATCGCGTTGAAATTTCTTCCCCCGCACCTTGCCGCTTCAGAGCAGGACAAGATGCGGTTTATCCAGGAAGCCAAAGCCGCCGCCGCGCTGAATCACCCGAATGTCTGTTCAATCATTG
>CAZJYO010000221.1:0-4790 GCA_964550275.1 uncultured Chitinophagales bacterium | reverse complement strand
AAGCACAGTTAATGTTGACATCAGTGCGTGACCTGTTCGGATTTGATCGTTGCGCGATCGTGACAATGGGGCCGATGACACAGATGGTGGGCGCTGTTGTTTCCTCTGATCAGAGGGTCTCAGGTGTTGCGATGATGAATGGCTTGGATTGCATTCGCGATGAGGAGATCGCTGTCTTTCCGTCAAAGATTCCGGGGCCATATCAGTTCAGGGGAGCATTGGCCCGTGCACAAAACGCGTATATCACGGCCTTGGTATCTCCCAAGCCTCTTCTGATTCAGAACATGAGGGATATTCAGGGGAACTTGGTAAACACCGTAGGGTCGCATCACGGTTCAAAGACCGGCGCATTCTATCTGGCTGATGCAAGCCCGCAGGTTTTCACGATGCGTATCGGTCCACCGGAACTTGTTCTTTCCTGGGTAGTGAACAATCTCCCGCTCAATTCAGCTCTTTCAAGTTTGCGTTCGAAGGATGCGCTAGGTGAGGCGGATCCCAAGGGCGATCCGGAGGATGTTCGGAATAGGGTGATGAATCAGACGCCCGTGATTGATCCTCAGAACAATTCGATAAATACTGCCGTAACATTTGAAATTCAGGAAGCTTATCCCAATCCATTTAATCCATCAACCACCTTTATGGTGAGTGTTCCTGAGGCATCGTCACTGAGGGCAGTTGTGTACGAAGTCACCGGAAGAATTGCGGATAAATTGGAGGTTGGTTATCGCGACAGGGGAAACCACATGATAACATGGTCTGCTCCCGCCCAAGTTGCAAGCGGAACGTATTTCATCCGGTTTGAGATTGTAGGCGAGTCAGGTTTCAAACGGAGAGAAACCCGGAGAGTAGTGTTACTTCGATAAGAGCAAACAGATTTCTCCAGCAAATATTTGGATTTGGAAACTCAATTCGTTAGCTTCCTTCGGTTTTAGTCGGGCTACGATGCGGTGGGATGAGTATCACGACTACAGGAATATGTGAGTTCAGCACGCGCTTTGTTTAAGAGGAACTGGCGCGCGATGGCCGCGGCCATTGCGATTGCCGCTGATATCTTTATCGTTTGTGCCACATTTATTGCGGCCGGCAGTCTCATCTATTCCGGTCCGTTCTATCTTGTTTTTTCCCTTCACCCCGTGGTGTTTTCCCTTTCTGTTCTTGTTTTTATCGGCGGGTTGACCTCTCTCGGACTTTACAGAACCGTCTCCTATACCAATTCCCGGCGGCACTTTTCCATTGCCGTGAGAGCATACGTCCTCACGATGGCAGTGGTTTTTTGCTTCGCCCTGCTCTTCAAAAATGCCGAGCACCAGCGAGATTTCCTTTTTGCCTTCTTCATGCTTCTGCCATGCGTGTATGCGATCACCTGGTCGATGCTGAGACACTTCAAAGGTCGCCTCCAGGCGCAGAGGTTCGGCAGGTGGAATACGCTCGTCGTCGGTTTTGACAAGAGCATGGACGCGGTATTGCGCAGACTTCGCACCGTGCCGGAGCTTGGCTATGATATCGTGAAGGTTGTCCAATCACCCGCAACGACTTCATCCATTCTGCATGTCGAACGAACCGATGTAGAGAACGCGATCAGGGATCAGGATATTGAGATGATCGTTCTTTCGTCCTCCCATCTGAATGGTTCTTTTGTCCACTTGGAGGATTTGTGTCACAAGCACTCCGTGCGGATGAGCGTTATCTCGAATGAATCCGACTACCTTTTTACGAGGACAAACATCTATGATCTCGCCGGTATTCCGATTTTCTCGCTGGAGCGGCGGCGCGTCGAAATGGTCAAGAGAGTCGTGAAGAGGAGTTTTGATATTGCTGCAAGCGCGTTGCTTCTTCTGGTGCTTTCTCCGGTCTTCGTCCTTGTGGGAATCGCCACGAAGATCGAATCGCGGGGGCCCGTGTTCTTCCGCCAGAGAAGGGCATTGAGCGACAATGATGAACCCTTTGAGTTCTACAAATTCCGGAGCATGGTTCGTGAGGCGGATGAGATCAAGGAAAGTCTGGTGGATTTGAATGAATCGGATGGGGCGCTCTTCAAGATTCGCAATGACCCGCGTTTGACCAAGGTGGGAAAATTCATACGGCGGCACAGCATTGATGAGCTTCCGCAGTTGTTCAACGTCCTGAAGGGAGAGATGAGTTTGGTCGGGCCTCGTCCGCTTCCGGTGGATGACTTCAAACTGTTGCAGAATCGCGACCATCTTGGCGGATATTTCAGACACCGCTCGAAAGCTAAACCGGGGATGACGGGACTGTGGCAGGTTTCGGGCCGAAGCGATCTCGGTTTCCGCGAAATGGTGTTGCTCGATCTGTACTACACCGAACATCAAACCATTTTGTTCGACATTGAAATCCTCTTTCAGACAATTCCCGTTGTGCTCTTCGGAAAGGGCGCAAGCTAACCGGCGCGCGCAACCGCTCCTCGCCTGCTTTTGAATCTCTAACCCCTTTTTTGTATACTGATGCGAAATCCTTTTACGCGACCAAGAGTATGGAGATCATTTGAAGCTTAGTGTTATCGGGACAGGATATGTCGGCCTTGTTGTTGGAACGTGTTTCGCCGAATCGGGCAATGACGTTATCTGCGTTGATATCGATGAGCGAAAGCTCAAGATGCTTTCGGGGGGCGAGAGTCCGATTTATGAACCCGGTTTGGCCGACCTTCTCAAAAAAAATATCGAAGAACAGCGCCTGACCTTCACGAGGGATATTTCAAAGGCGGTGCAACAATCCGAGATCATTTTCCTGGCTTTGCCGACTCCCCAGGCGGAAGATGGCTCTGCGGATTTGCAACACGTTCTTGAAGCAGCGAAGGAAATTGGCCGCCACCTCAACGGCTACAAAGTTATCGTCAACAAAAGTACAGTCCCGGTTGGCACCGCGGATAAAGTACGCGAAATCGTCGCGACGCAGACAAAACATGAATTCGACGTGGTTTCCAATCCGGAATTTCTCAAGGAAGGCGCGGCAATCAATGATTTCATGAAACCGGACCGCATTGTTGTAGGGACGAGAAGTCCGAAGGCACTCGCACTCATGCAGGATTTATACGCGCCGTTCATACGCACGGGTAACCCTTTTATTGTCATGGATGAACGCAGTTCCGAACTCACAAAGTATGCTTCCAATTCCTTCCTTGCGACAAAAGTTTCCTTCATGAATGAAATGGCAAACCTCTGCGAGAACGTCGGCGCGGATATTGACCTCGTCCGGAAAGGCATGGGCACTGACCCCAGAATCGGAACGCAGTTCTTGTTTGCCGGTATCGGTTATGGCGGCTCGTGCTTCCCCAAGGATGTAAGTGCCCTGATCAACACGGCGAACGTGAACAGATATGATTTTGCGATCTTGAAATCTGTCGAAAACGTCAATCGTTTACAGAAATCACGGATCGTTGAGAAGGTCAGGAAGCATTTCGGCAATTCGCTCTCGGGGCGCACCATCGCAATCTGGGGACTTTCCTTCAAACCGAACACGGACGATATGCGGGAAGCGCCGTCACTCGTTGTTGTTGACGCGCTGTTGAAGCAAGGAGCAAAACTTCGTGTCCACGATCCGGTGGCAATGGAAGAGGCGAAGAAACGTATGGGGGACACGGTGGAGTACTGCACGAGCAACTATGAATGCCTGCGCGGAGCAGACGCTCTTGTGGTGGTGACGGAGTGGAATGAGTTCCGCCGCCCGGATTTTGAGAGGATGAAATCACTGATGAAGTCGCCCGTGATTTTCGACGGAAGAAATATCTACGAGCCGGCGCGCCTTGCCGCGGTCGGGTTTACGTACTACGGCATGGGACGCAATGGCGTCAGGTGAGCATGCGGTTGTCACCGGCGGCGCAGGGTTTTTGGGATCACACCTCTGCGATAAACTTCTTGCGGGCGGGTTGCGCGTCACAGCAATTGATAACCTGATCACGGGCGACCTCCGGAATCTTTCCCACCTTATCGGTAACACCAACTTTCGCTTTATCCATCACGACGTCACGGAGTATATCTTCATCGACGGACCGGTGGACTATATCTTGCACTTCGCCTCGCCCGCGAGTCCGATCGACTACCTCAAAGTTCCCATCCAAACATTAAAGGTCGGATCACTCGGAACGCACAAGGCGCTCGGTCTTGCCAAGGCGAAGAAATCGCGATTTCTTCTTGCTTCGACCTCGGAGGTGTACGGGGATCCGCTCATTCACCCACAGCCGGAAAGTTACTGGGGAAATGTCAATCCCGTAGGGTCGCGCGGTGTGTATGACGAGGCGAAGCGGTTTGCGGAAGCGATGACCATGGCCTATCACCGGTATCACGGGGTGAATACAAGAATCGTCAGAATTTTTAATACGTATGGCCCGCGTATGCGCCTCAACGATGGCCGGGCGATTCCCGCCTTTATTTCGCAATGTCTTTCCGGCGAAGACGTGACGGTCTTTGGCACCGGTCAGCAAACACGAAGCGTCTGCTTCGTGGATGATCTGATCGACGGCATCGTCAAGCTTCTCATGTCCGGGGAAACGCAACCCGTGAATATCGGCAACCCCGATGAAATCACGATGCTGGATCTTGCAAAGGAGATCATTGCGTTGACTGGAAGCAGGAGCAGGATTGTGTACAAGGATCTTCCTGAAGATGATCCGAAGATACGACAGCCGGATATCGCCCGCGCCAGAGAGTTGTTGAATTGGACGCCTGCCATCGGAAGGAAAGAAGGGCTGAAACGAACCATCGAGTATTTCCAGCAACAAACCGGCCAACGGTAGGTTCCATCATGAGAACGCGGTGGTTCTGCGGCGTTCTGGG
>CAZJYO010000220.1:2001-4815 GCA_964550275.1 uncultured Chitinophagales bacterium | reverse complement strand
TCATTCGGGGCTTCCGGAGAAGTCATCTGCACATTGATACTCGCGCTGAGGAGGTGTTGAAGCGTTTTCGTTGCAGGGTTGTACCGATACGGCCAAAGGCGGAGAGTTACAACACGCTGATGCCGGATTACGTGCGGTTCGCCGACTTCAAGATCAGCCGACGGAAAGAACCTGTTCTGAGAATACGCGAACGCGTCCTTTCTCCATATCTCGATTGCTTCCTGTTCGGCAGTAATTTCATGCGACGGAACAGGAGCAATATCCTGATTTCCTACCGTCTCATATGCGGCATCCGACAGCGTTGCCGAAATCACAGCGCCGAAAGGAACTCCCAGCGTTAGGGTTTGAACCGGCAGGCGCGGCTCTCCCTCTTTTCCTGTACCGGCAAAACTGGTGTGAGGAATACCGTTCATCTCAACTGTTGATGAGGCGACAGGAATATGTGAATATCGGACTATCCAACCTGCGGGCCGGGATTCAACGATGAAAGGATTTGAAGAAGAACGGCCTGCGGCAAATGCAACAGACGAGAACAGGATAAGGGCAAACAGAGCGCGCTTCATGCGACTTTCTGTTTGGAAGATTGAACCAGAATGCGGAACAAAAAAGCAGGATTGCCAATGATGTAACGCCGCCACAATCTTCCCGGCTCCTGCAAAAGCCGGTAGAGCCACTCCATCCCGTTATCGGCCATCCACGAAGGCGCGAAGGATTTCTTTCCGGCAGTGTAATCAATCATGGAGCCGGCGGGAAGAATTGCGCGCACCTGCAGTTTATCGAAATTCGCATCGATCCACTGTTCCTGCAACGGCATGCCGAATCCCACAAACAACAGATCGGGATTTGCATGGTTAATGCGCTTCACCACTGTTTCACTCTCCTCATTCCATTTCCCGAAAAACCCGTGGTGCCATCCGGCAACATTGAGACGCGCGAACTTCGTTTGCAGATTTTTGACGGCAAGCTCTACTGTTTCGGGTTCACCGCCGAGAAAAAACACCGACATGTTTTCCCGTTCGCACATCGCGCAGAGTTCCCATATCCAATACGTCAACACAATGCGCGGCGGCAGGTCGATACCGAGCATGCGCGCTCCCAACCGGACGCCCTCCCCATCGCAATACACCAACTTTGCCTTGTTCAAAAATTCCCTGAACTTCGGGTCGTCCTGCGCGAGGTTGATGGCGTGGACATTCACATACGCAACAACACCCTTTTCTCGACGCCTCACCATGTCCTTCAGTGCCTCCTGCAGTCCTTCCTTGGTAAGAGCGTCAACGCGAACGCCAAGAACTCCGGTGTTACGCATGCGCTGTCAGGGGCTCGCTCAGCGTCCGGACCTTTCTCACGGATTCCAGAACCTCTTCAGGCGTTATCAGGTGCATGCAGGGATGTTCAGGGCGGACACATGAGCGCTGGTTGCAAGGTGAGCACTCCAATTGCTTGTACACCGTTGCGCCCTTCATTCCGGCGGGCGCCGTCAGCTCAGGCCACGCCGGACCGAACAAACCGACGCATTGCACGCCGAGTGCCGCGGCAAGGTGCAAAGGCCCGGAATCATTCCCGATAAACAATGAGCAGTCATTCAGAAGCGCCGCGGTTGCGGTCATATCAGGCGAAGGGAAAAAGAACACTCGTGCGTTGTCTTTGAAATCCCTGCGGAATACATCAAGCCGCGCCGCCTCAGAGATATCACACACAAAGACAATGTTCGACCACCCTTCCTTGAGCAGTGATTTCGCGAGACGCGTAAAATTCGCGGCGGGCCATGTTCTGTATTCCCATCCTGAAAAGGGATGGATCACCACATAAGGATGGCGCGGCGCAATGTTTGCGGATCCAAGAATGCTTTTTGCGGCGCTCGCTGCATCGGCCCGAAGGTGGAGCCGTCCGCCCGGAGCCGGTCGCTTTACGCCGAGTGTTTTCAGAACCTTCAGCGGACGCTCCGCGATACTCTCAAGGGAGTAACTCAGGTTCTCTTTCACCGTAATTCCGTATGCTTCAACAGATTTGGATGAAAGAAACGGGGTGTGGGTGTCAGCGTAGGCAAGATAGCCGACTTTACACTTTGTTTTTCCGGAGAGCGCGACGATGGCGTTGCGTTTACCGGGACTCATACTGCATGAAACATCCGCTGGAAACGAGCGAGCCCACTGCGTGGCGACGCGCAAACCGGCGGGCGTATCAGTATGCGAAAAGCCTTGCGCTTCAATATGAAGATCAATGGCCCTAACCAGTCCGGCATAGTGTGAATCCGTAACAAGGGTTATCCGTGCCGCGGGGAACGTCTCACGGAGATAAGAAACCGACGTGAGCACGGTGACAACATCGCCCAAACGGGAAAGCTCGACGAGAAGTATAGAAGATACGTTCTGCGGATGAAGCTCGGTTTTCGGAGACCGGCCCGCTAGAAATCTCAGGAAAGCGATTGTCGCCTTCGTTACCAAATATGGCATCCCACCATGTGAACGAAAGAACGATACTATACTGTAAAACAATGCACAACCAACCGCGCATAACCTAAGAAATTGGGTGAAGAGAAACAATTGAATTGACAACGGTGAATTACCAATTGTGAATTGCAAATGATGGGCATGTTGGTTGGCAGTCCGTGATTTTGATGAGTTGACACAGCACCTGCGATTCTAGAGTCACGGATGCTTGACTTTATCTCATCTGTTTCGCAAGTTTTCCCAACTTCTGGCGACAGGATTACGTTGTATTCCATCATTGGAACGAGCGATGAAAATCCTCCAGGCGACAATCTGTGCCATGCTCTTCAGTCAAGCGTTCAGCCAAAACTGCGTTGTGTAT
>CAZJYO010000220.1:0-1991 GCA_964550275.1 uncultured Chitinophagales bacterium | reverse complement strand
GTCCCATCAGTGTCTTATTCTTGTGGCTTCGGATTGATCTCGTTCACCTACACTTCGTGGACGTTCACTCTGATCGGCGGGTCAGTCTTGAGAATTACAGGCGGCCCTTCCCCCGTCCCGGGCCAACTCCTCGGTGCGTTATACTGTTCTGACAGCACCTTCAGCGCTGCAACCGCGCTTGCCGGAGGTTGTACAGAGGCCTACTCTCTTCAAGGCAGGTTTACATCCGACACATCGTGGGTGGGCACATTTAGCGCAACCTATACCGGCAGTGGGTGCTTCGATTGCACCAATCAGGTTTTTCCAATTTCAGGCTACACACCGCGCGTCACCTCTATTGCAGACGAACACCTTCCCCTTGCGGCTTCACTTGAACAGAATTTTCCCAATCCATTCAACCCTTCCACCACGATCGGATTTTCAATTCCACAATCAGTTTTTGTAACGCTGAGAATCTACGACGTCCCCGGTCGCCTCGTGGCGACACTTGCCCATGAAATGTTTTCTGCGGGATCACACTCTGTCGTTTGGGAACCCAACAATCTTCCCGGCGGTGTGTACTTCTATCGTCTCGATGCGGGAAGCTTTTCGCAGACAAGGGGGCTGGTACTTATTAAGTAACGAAGGGCGTTGCGACCCAACGCCCTGTGCCGGTTGCACCGGGCATGCACTCGGCGTACGAATAATGAAAGCGAGAAATGTTGCATGAATGATACCCGCTCCGTCAAGATTAGTTGGACCATCGCTGATAGACGGGTCATCAGGGTTTTCGGTAACATTGCGCAGGACATTCTTCCGTAGCGTAGAGACATTGGAATCATTCAATGTCGGACAACCGCCGTGCAGTGAAGGCAATCAGGAGGTAAGTCTCATGCCGCCAGAATTTCTCACCATCAGCCCTGTGTTACCCTCGGCGGATATCAAACGCGACGTCCATTGGTACAAGGAGAAAGCGGGCTTTGAGCTCTCCTTCGCTGATCATATGTATGCTGTGCTCTTCCGAAACAACCTCAGCATTCATCTCCAATGGCATGCCGATACAGAAAACGATCCATTGCTTGGAGGTTCCGTCGTGAGAATTTTTGTGCAAGGCATTGAAACCCTGTTTGACGAGTTTGTTCAGCGGGGAACCGTTCGGCCGGACTCCTTGAGGCGCAATACTCCGTGGCACACGAACGAGTTCGGTTTCCACGATCTCAACAAGAATGCAGTGTTTATTGTCGAGGACATTCCCGGTTTATAACTTTTCGCTAAAATGAACGTCCCATATCATTGGACTCTAGACAACACAAGGGCGATTCAGAATGACCAAATACCATGTAGTGTTCGCGACCCTCCTTTTCCCTCTGGCTTTCCATTCAACGGGCTTATCCCAGACTGCTGAATTGAGGATCGATCCGCTTTTATTGGTTTCGTTAAAGGAATGCCGCAACATCACTCAACATCTTGGCAACAATCTCTTCCCCGGGTGGTCGTTTGAAAAAACTCCTGTCCTTTTCTATCGCCCGAATGTCCAGGAAGTGCTTCTCAACTTTCCCCATAAGCCCAAGGGTTTCGATAAGTTGTCGGGAATTCATGCATTAGGTAGTGAAACAATCTATTTTCGGAATGACACTACACTCTTCGACATTGACGACCAGAACACTTCCCGCGAGATTGAAGGCATTCAAGTCCTCGTTGTTGCAGACCCGTTCTCTTCCATGCGAAACCAGCTAAGAGATGTTCTTAACCGCCCAAAAGAGTTTTCTACCACGTGGCTCGACAATTGGAATTTCATCCCATCTCCTTACAGCCAACTCCAGATGATTCTTCATGAGTCCTTCCATGTTCACCAAAACAAACTGGCCCCTGACAAAGGGGCGAATGAAATGGTTGTTATGCAGTATCCCCTTCTTGATCCTGTCAACAACACTCTGTATGTCATGGAGGGAAAAATCCTTCGGGATGCTCTGATGACCAAGGATCAGAATGTCCGACGCGAAAAGTCCAAA
>CAZJYO010000219.1:0-4845 GCA_964550275.1 uncultured Chitinophagales bacterium | reverse complement strand
TTCGGGTCATGAGGTTTTCTCCGGTTCAGGAACCATGTTCAAGAATTCGTATGTTGTGCTATGTACGGTGAAAGAACGGCGAGCGAATAGTATGAGCAATGCTAAACAAATCTTTGAAGAAATGCACAACCAGCTCTTCGGTTTCATACGGAGTAAGGTGAACGATGATTCAACGGCGAAGGATATACTTCAGGACGTATTTCTGAAAATTCACGAGAATATCGAGGCCGTAAGGGATGAGACGAGAGTGCAAAGCTGGGTGTTTCAAATTGCGCGCAACGCCGTTATCGACCATTATCGGAGCAACAACAGGAGTGAACACATTTCCCTTCCCGATGATATTCCATCGCATGAAGAAGAAACCCCTGCGCTGGAACGGCTGGGATTGAGTATCCGCGGGATGATCCAAACCCTTCCGGAGATGGACAGGGATGCCCTCGTTGCGACGGAGCTTGATGGTCTGAGTCAAAAAGAATTTGCAGAGCGACTGGGGATTTCGTATTCAGCGGCGAAGTCACGTGTACAGCGGGCGCGCGCCGCGTTGAAGGAAGCTCTCTTTCAGTGCTGTCACTTCGAGTTTGATAGATTCGGTACGGTCATCGACTATCATCCTGTTTCCTGCCGGTGTTGTTCCCCCGAAACCGGTTGTTCGACGGAAAATCCCTGCTGAGTCCTGCGTCTTTTTCCCCTCTCCACCGTCTATCCATGTAGAAGCGTCGGAACACCGGAATTATCAAACAATTCAGCAGGAACCATTATGTCAGTGCGTACAAACGAAGAAATCAGGGAAGCGGTGCGCTCCCACTACAGCAGGATTGCAACAGGCGGGACGAGTGGTTGTTGTTCCTCCGGAAACAGTTCGGCGTGCTGCGGAGAAGAAGGTGCAAACCACGCAGGAGCAACTTCAGGCGAGGTGTTGGGCTATTCAGTGCAGGATGTGACTTCCGCTCCTCAACAGTCAAATCTCGGACTGGGCTGTGGAAACCCGCAAGCAATTGCATCCATCAAGGAAGGTGAAACGGTGCTTGATTTGGGGAGCGGCGCCGGTTTCGATTGTTTCCTTGCGTCCAAACAGGCCGGGACAACAGGCCGCGTTATCGGTGTTGACATGACGCCCGCAATGATTGAGAAGGCGCGAAGGAATGCACGGACCGGAACATATACGAATGTCGAGTTTCGGCTTGGAGAGATTGAGCATGTCCCCGTTGCCGATGCAACCGTTGACGTGATCATCTCAAACTGCGTCATTAATCTCTCGCCCGATAAACCGGCTGTGTTCAGAGAAGCGTTTCGCGTGCTGAAACCGGGCGGGCGGCTTGCCATTGCCGACATTGTTGCACGAATGGCGTTTCCAACCGATCTGCATCTTGATATATCCGCTTTTTGCGGTTGTGTAACGGGCGCGCCCTTGGCAAGCGAGCTGGTCCGGTATCTTGAAGACGCCGGGTTTGTTGATGTTCGCATCACCGCGCGCGATGAAAGTCGTGAGTTCATCAAGGATTGGATTCCCGGGACGCGGATAGACAATGTGATCGTCTCGGCCTCTATTGAAGGAAAGAAACCGGCGTTGAGGTGAGTACCTTACTGGAGTATGAGGGGAAAAACCACGTCAACATCCGTTTCCCCCAATGTTCCGTCAACGTCGCTTCGCTTAAGCGATTCCGGGTCATAGTGCTTTAGCACCGCGCGATAGGTTCCTGATGCAGACCCGCCCGACGAAACAGAGATGACAGTCTGGAGGCCGATTGGGAGCGGAGGGACGCCATCATCTTCGTCATTGGCGACAACGGTCACCCGTGTTGACACATTTCCTCCCGGTGCGAACCAGAATCTGTGGGAAAGGTTTTCTTCCCCGACTTCATTTGAGATGGTATCGACAGGCGCTCGTGATTCGTCGAGCAGCAGCAAGGTGCAGAAGTAGGTTGTTCCCGATGTGAGTCTCAACGTGTCAATCACGGGTTGATTTCCTCCCGGTCCATCGGTATCACGGAACTGCGCCGTTGTTGTGTTCCCGCTATTGGATGTGTCAACAAGTGAGAGGCTCAACGTTGTGATTACTTCCTGCGGGTTAGTGTTCTGCGGGGGGGTGGAGGGATCCTCCTCGCAACCGGGTGCCAGCAGGGTTGCTGTTGTTAGTATGGCAGTGAACAAAAACACAGGTTTCATGGATTCCTCCTGGTGCTGGTGTGTCAGTGTGCGTCGAAATCGCCGATGGAAATACGTCCCCTGAGAATGAAGTTGATTCCGGGATCGTCGGTGTAGTAACGGTAGCGGCTCAGGTAATCGCGGTATTGGGTATTCAATACGTTTTGAACCGCAAGATCAATGGCAATGACCTGGCTTCCGATAAAGAATTCACCGCCTCCCCCGATATCCAGAAGCCCGTAGCCGGGTGGAGGAGGGGCGTAGTCAAATCCATCGGGAACGCGGTCTTGCGTTCGAACCAATGTCCCTCCCAGCTCCGCGTATGCGTTGTGCAAGCCCAATACGTGGTCGATGTGAAAATGCGTCACGATGCGCACGCGGTCGGCAGGCAGGCTGATCAGGGGTTCGTTATCATCTCTATTGTCTCCGCGAACAATCGAAGCCGTCAATCCAAGGTTCAACCATTTCGTTGCCCTTACATCCAGTGAACCCTCGATGCCGCGCAGCAACGCGTCCGTTCCGGTGTACCGGAATGTAGGAAACGCGCCGCGAATGGTGAGCGTCGGTTGGGAATCCGGATAAAGATAGATGAAGTCATCAATGGCGTTGTGGAATGCGCTGAACTCCATGCGAACAGTTTCGCCGGAGTGTTTGAGCGTAACGTCCATATGGACGCTTCGTTCCGGCGTCAGCGTCGGGTCGCCAATCTCAAACTGCGCTGTGCCGTGGTGGACATCGTTGCTGTAGAGTTCGTTAATCCACGGCGGGCGGCTCGTTGTACCTGCGTTTGTCCCGATGCTCCATTGGGATGAAATGGCGTATTGCGCGCTGAGGGACCCTGAAAAATAATTGTACGTGCGTATTTCCTGTTGAAGCCCGTGCACGTCAAAGGGATAGATTTCCGTCCACCGGTAGTCATAGCGCACCCCTGCCGCCAATGTCCACGAATCGAAGTTAACGCTTTCAAGCCAGAAAACACCGGCGGTGTATGCACGGAAGTTCGGGATGAGATACACATCGCCCGAACGGATGTTGCCCTGCCGCATGCCGCTGACGCCGACGGTCCCGAATGCACTGCCGACGGGATCATGCCTGAATTTCAGATCGGCGGTGTACGTCGTGAGCGTCAGCTCGAATGAAGGATTGTCGAGGGCCGCGATGGAATCATCGTACGCCTTGTGCGCGTCGAACTCTTTCCGGTCATTCTGCTGGTAGCCGAGTTGAAGTTCCAATGTTCCGGCGTGAAGGAAATGCCAGGAAGATAGAACCGAAACAAGATCATGACGAATTTCCTGTTTCGGCGGCGTGATGTCATAGCTGAAAGGGGTGACATTCTGCGGGTGTCCGAGCTCGATCGCGTTCAGCAAATCTGTGACGTTGCCAATATGGGAACCGCGGAAGATTCCAAGAGTGGTGCTGAAATGGCTGTAGTGAACACGGCCGGAAAAATTTCCTGATGAATAACTGACTGCGGGCGAAACATCAAACTCCTCGAAGCCCGTGTTGTTCATCGGGTAGTCCGGCGTCATCGCATCGCCGGCTCTCCGGTAGCTTACCTGTCCGCGCCAGGCAAACCCGGGAAGCTCTTCATGGGCGCCTTCGAACAGCGCTGTTCCGGAACCCTGACGGTTGTTGGTAAATGCATTGAGGAGGATTTCTCCGCCAATCCCCGGCGCATCCCGGAATCCCCGCGGTTCAACGCGGACAACGCCGCCTATTGCCCCGGCGCCATACTCGAGTCCGGACGGACCTTTCAAGACCTCGATGCGTGTTGGAGAAAACGGATCAATCTCCGGTGCGTGTTCGGCTCCCCATTGCTGACCCTCCTGTTGCACGCCGGCGTTCAACACCAGGACGCGCTGACTGTGCAAACCCCTGATAACGGGCTTCGCGATAGATGGCCCTGTTTGTAGCAACGTCACGCCGGGAATCCCCTCGATCGATTCACCCAGCGTTTGTCCGCGGTGTTTGTCCAGCTCCTTTCCCGAAAGAATTGAAAGTGCCTGACTTGATTGCATCAAGAGTTCCTCATCGCTGTTTCCTGTGACTCGTATTTCGTCAAGAACAACGCTCTCTTCTGCAACGCGAATAACGATCTCGCGGTCGCGATCCAGAACAACGGAAAGTGTATCATGCGCGTATCCGACCATGTGAATGATGAGCCGGTATGTTCCCTCGGGGACGGAGTTGAACACGAATCGCCCGTCGACTGTTGTACTGCGTCCTTCTTGTAGCTCGACAATAATGACGGATGTCCCCGGGAGGGGGTCGCCGGTGCTCGCATCAGCAACGCGGCCGCCAAGGCGGAAACGCGCCGCATTCTGTGCCGGAAGGGATTGGGCAAAGAGAAGAATGACGAGTGAAATTGGAAACAACTGCCTCATAACCACCAAACCAAAATGAATGAATCAGCGACGGTCATGCCGGTTGCACGGTCCGCCGCGGAGTTCTCCTGTTAGTCAGGAGATGTGGTTCAGGCGGTTACGGGAGGAGCGCGGGAAGATTGGGATGGTGCAGCGATGTCCCCATCGGGAAGAAGGGACGCCGCAACAACAGATGATGACGGGAGGAGTCCGTCAAGAACGAAAGACGGAGGGATTGAATGTCCTGATGCAAAAGCACAAACACCGCAGTGCGGTGGTGTATTGCCGGACTTTGCTGCAAGGGAGACTGTGTAGGTGGACTCAGTGGAGCAATGAA
>CAZJYO010000218.1:0-4885 GCA_964550275.1 uncultured Chitinophagales bacterium | reverse complement strand
ACGCATCAACATCAACAACATCTCCACGGTGATTTCCAACGACGGTTGGAGCGATAGAGACCGGACAACAATAGGCAATGCAAGCTTCTTTTTTCCACGGCGCATTAACCGAACTGCTTTATTTCAATCCGGGTTGCTGTGGGGTGGGAAAGTCTCAGACGTTCTCCATGTTGGCGGTTCGACGTATGACTCCGGACTCCAGCCCGGGAGAATTCTGTCGCCGGACAGCGCAGAGGACCCGGCACTCCCAAAGAATCGCGTTTACAGAGTAAGGCCCGACTATCTCACTGCCGATCTCTCTGTTGAAGCGCAGGAAGAAGGCACAACACAAGAACAGATTCGGGCACAGTATGCAACTGATTGGTCGCAATGGCCGGCTGTTGAAGGCGCGCCGTTTGATGATAAGAATGGCAACGGCATCTATGAACCCGATCTGGACATTCCCGGAGTTCGCGACGCGGATCAAACACTCTGGTTTGTTGCGAACGATCTCGACTCATTGCGTACACAGGAACAGTTTGGAACCGATCCACTCGGGTTGGAGGTGCAGGTCTCGGTATGGGCATATAAAAACGCGGGTGCGTTGGACAACGTTGTTTACAAGCGCTACCGGTTGATCAACAAGAGCTTCGCGACCATCGATTCACTCTTCGTGTGTCAATGGTCGGATCCGGATGTGGGGGATTCCGGTGACGACTTTGCGGGTTGTGACACAACGTTGGATATGACGTATTCGTACAACGCCGGTCCTGTTGACCGTTCTTACAACCCGTTTCCGCCCCCGGCCGTGGGTTACCGTTTTGTCAATCTTCGTGCAACAGCGTCTTTCTACCTCGCATGGGCGCATCATTTTCCTGATCCACCCCCCACTCCTGCCGGAGCGCGACAATGGTTCAATTTATTCCAGGGTCTTCTGGCTTCTGGTTTTCCGTTTATTCATCCTAGTGTTCCAAATGACACTACACGATTCTGGTTGGATGGTGATCCTGTCCACCGTACAGGACGATTGGATGGAGCAATCGATTTTCCGGGGGATCGCAGAATGGGGGTGAGCGCAGGTCCGTTTACGCTCATTACAGGTGACTCACTCGACATTGTTTTTGCTTGCGTTGCCGCCATGGGTGGAACGTTCATTTCCTCCATTCCTGAACTGCGTAACGTTGCGGCCATTGCCCTTTCAAACTATGGTGCATCACTCATCTCGCCGATGCCTGATGTCCACACTACGCTTGCGTATCCGAACCCGTTTCAGGCCGACCTTCATGTTCTTGCCAAATGTACAGGGGCACAATCCATAACTGCATCCCTTTGGCGCCAAGACAACACCATCGTTTCGTCCATTCCGCTGTTCGATGATGGACAGCACGGGGACAGCACTGCAGGAGATGGCGTGTGGGCTAACAACGCTCTTCTTGTCCGCGAACCGTCCGGCTTATTCCTCCGACTCGTTGTTGTTGATAGTCTCAACCAAAGTATTTTGTGGGAACGGTTGGCAGAACATATCGCTACACTCGGTCCGGTTGAAACAAGTCAACCACGGGTGTTTTCCGATGACCTGACCGCCGATGGTATTGTGAATCCGGGAGAGAATATCCGTTATGGATTCACTGTGGCCAACAACGGATTGTTTGATGCCCAATCTGTGCGCGTGATGCCGCTCGACGGCGATGTGAGTTATTTCCGGTTGTCAACCATCGCGCCGGGCTCCGGTGATTCACTGGTGTACAACCCGAATGACTCCACAACGTATGGTGTCTTTACCGCTCCGGATAGCGGCGCAATGACGATCCATCTTGTTGTTGTCGACACGAACCACAATGAATGGCGCGATTCAATCCGGTTCGATGTTGTTCCATTTTCTACTTCTGTTCATGGAACGCCGCTGTTGCATGCGGCAGGACGATCGGAATGGGAATTCCGCGTGTTGGTTGTGGATTCATCAAGCGTTGTCAATCATGAGTATGAAATCAGCATTGTGGACTCGATTGACGTCAACAGAACGTCGGGGTTTACGCTTCGGGACATTACGAGTGGTTCGACATTGCTGTCCAACCATCCTTTTCCCGCGGAAGCGAGCCATAACATTCCTGTGACGGACGGATTCAAGATTCTTCGTGGTGAGCGCTTTGACCTGTACGGCCTCCGCCGCGATTCAACGCGATGGATCTCCCAATATGCCGCCTGGTTTCAAGGTGACGAATTCGATTTCGATCCACACTCCGCGTTTGACGGCGGCGTCACGACGGGTTATCAATTAGGTGTATACTATTTGGGTTCGTTTGAATCGTCGTTTGACCATCGCTATTCCATCCCGGTTGAAGTCAGGTTTGATCCTTCGACTCCGCAAAAGGCCTACCGCCTGCGGCGCATTTCACAATATGTCATCTCGGAACCGAACGCATTCACGAATGTTCCATTCACCGCCTGGGACGTTTCAGACCCCGGCACCCCGCGCCAGTTGACGCTCGCGTGGAGAGACGAAAACAACAATGGTATTTGGGACCCTACCGTGTTTGGCGACGGGTCTGAATTTGTTTTCATCTATCACAAAAACTACGACCCGACCGGAACGACACAGTTCAGCATGCCGCCGAATGAAATTCCCAACGAGTGTACCGTCGGACCGAAGGCAGACGTGGTTTATGGCTTATCGCTCGCCGTTCGCAATGGCCATGTGTTGAACGAGAATCCGGGCACGTTGTACATCAAGCCGTACTACCCGCTGGTAAGCGGTGATCTGTTCACGTTCAACCCGACTATTGTTCTTGATGCCGGAGAGGAAACAGTCCCGCTCTCATTCAACCTGTTGCAGAACTACCCCAATCCTTTCAATCCCTCCACAACAATCCGCTTTGAGATCCCTGTGCGAAGCGCCGTGAAAATCAGCGTCTATAACATTCTCGGCCAACACGTTGCAACCCTGCTGGATGAGGTTCGTGAGCCCGGGCAAGGACTCGTGCAATGGGACGGCACAAATGCGGGCGGCAGAAATGTTGCCAGCGGGGTGTATTTCTACCAGTTGCAGGCTGCGTCTTCCGTTGCGCAGAAAAAGATGCTCTTGATTCGTTGAGGGACCACCGGTTTTCCCAAAAAAAGTTCAGGCGGTCAACCACGTTCTTGAAGAACAAATGCTATTTGTGTAGATTACAAAAAGTGTTCCCCATGTCATGCTTGTTTGGAGGTCGTGTGCGAAGTTTTCTTCTGTTTTTCCTTTTTTCATTGGCTCTTTCCGGATCAACCGGTCTTGCCCAAAATGGTGTCACGCTTGTCGGTCATCTCGACCAGCGCCACGGCGGGCCCGGCCCGTTCTTCAGTTTCTACTATGCGAGCTGTTGGGGTTACGTCGCTCCTGACGGCCACGAGTATGCCCTCATCGGTACGTTTTCCGGAACGTCCATTATCGATTTGGATGCCACACCGATTCAGGAAGTCGCGTACATTCCCGGTGCAAACTCGGAATGGAAAGAACTGAAAACATGGGGACACTACGCGTACTGTGTGAGTGAGGGAAGCCAGGGGGTTCAGATCATCAATTTGAGTCAGTTGCCTGATACGGCGTGGCTTGTGCGAACGATCTTTACCGCGGGTCCGCGCAATATCACGACAAATCATACGGTCTCTGTGGGCGACGGGTATTTGTTTTTGAACGGCTCGGGAAGCGGCGGCGGTGGAACGATCATTCTCAGTCTCGCCAATCCGGAATTCCCCACTTACGTGGGCGAGTATCAGCCCGATTATCTTCATGATGTATATGTCTTGCGCGATACGTTGTACGGCGCGGGAATTTACGGAAGCGGCGTGTGGATTGCGTCGTTGCAAAACCATGCCGCGCCTCAGCAGATCGGACACGTGACGTATTCCGGCGCGGGGACGCACAATACGTGGGTCTCGCCAAACGGACGCTTTCTGTACACGTCCGATGAAATCGGCAGTACCCCGAAGAACCTGAAGGTTTTTGAAATCAACCAGTATCAGCCGACGTTTCAATACACACCGCGTACTCCTTCGACGCTGAACCCGTCGGAGATCATTCACAACATTCACGGCCGCGGGAATTACATTTATATCGCGCACTATGCGGCAGGCGTGTACGTTGCCGATGTGCACAACCCGCTTGCGATCACCAACGCGGGCGGATACGATACGTATGCAGGGCCGGGCGGCGACTATGTTGGATGTTGGGGGGTGTACCCGTATTTTCCGTCGGGAAGGTTTATCGCTTCGGATACACAAACCGGGTTGTATGTCTTTTCGTTTTCAGGGCTTCAGCCGCGCACGCGCTCAACGCTTCTTGCCCCGACTGATGGTGACACATTGAGTCTGAATCCGCCGCAGACATTCCGGTGGCGTTATGCCGCATCGCAGATCGAAGACCCGCATTACTATCAGCTGCATATCTATGGTCCCGGCGTGGATACACTTATGAGAACATCGGGAATCACGATGCAGGTTGGCGTTCTTCCCGGTATGCAGGAGGGACAAATATACAACTGGCATGTCTGGATCAGGGATGAATTCACCTCGGTCTCCAGTGCGGACACAATGCAGTTCGTGTACAAGAGTACGACAGTCGGTGTGAACCCGGAAGATCAAATCCCGTCAACATTTGAGCTAGAACAGAACTACCCGAATCCTTTCAATCCCTCGACCCGTATTGCATTTACAATTCCGGCATCCGGATTCACGCGCCTGCAGGTGTTCAATGTGCTTGGCGAGGAGATGGCAATGCTGGTGGAAAATCATCTTCAAGCTGGCGGGCATGAGGTGGAGTTTGACGCATCGTCGATTCCAAGCGGCATTTATCTTTACAAATTGTCGAGCGGCAAGTTTAGCGAAGTGAAAAAGATGGTATTAATGAAATAGCTTTTATTTTCTGAGGAGAAAT
>CAZJYO010000217.1:2844-4905 GCA_964550275.1 uncultured Chitinophagales bacterium | reverse complement strand
TCGTTGGCTCTATAGTCATCGGATCAGTATTGGGTGAAAGCTTCAGGAAAGGAACAGAGGAAAGCGTTACAAGACCCCTTAACTTGAGTTGTCCGGTTGCTTCAAAGTTCACTGTGTCCATCCGGGAGACAAAAGCCCTGTTGACCATCGAAATTGCCAGATACATCGTTTGAAATTCCTGGCTTGAATAGTTTCCCCAGAATGTCATCATCGAATCCGCGTGCGAAGCAAGTTCGTTGATGGACCACTCGTCGTATGGATGCCCGTTTATCTCAAGAACAAGTTCGCCGAATCCGACAGGCGTCTTTCGGAGCTGACTTGCCACGATATTAACTTTAAGAGCGATGAGTTCGGCGTACAATAAGTTGTTAAACTTCCGCGGCCCCAGAGTCTTGTGCTCACCAAGGAATTTCCGCCGCCCTGACTGCCCCGGTGTTCCCGTGGAGTCGAATCCCCGTGATGACGCTGTGTGCCTTCCTGCACGATCCTCAAGAGCTGATTGGACCGCGCTGTAGCTGCTTCCAGTGTTCCTGAGCCGGTTCCACTTTGTCAGTCGTACCCACCCTCGTAACGCCGCGATATCCTGTCTCGGTCTCCAACGTGTTTCGCTAATCCGTTCAATCGAGGAAACACCAACACGAAGCCCGCCTGCACTATCACTTTCACTGACTCCTGGTTGGAACCCACCTTGAATTACTACTTCTGAAAGAAGATTCGCCCAGTTCGGGAACAACTGTCGCCCTCTCCGCACTGGCTTAGCAATCCGACCGTTCACTGGATCCTTCACAACAAGAGATTCGGGAGGCACGGTAACAAATTTCGGGATCGCCGCCCGCTGATAGACATTGACTGAATAGTTTTTCGTTCCGAAAGGATTCGTCAAGGTTATTGTGAAGGAACTGGGTTGATCCAAAAAAAGAACCAGCGTATCCGCCAATTGCACAGTCCCGATCCCGTGATTCAAAGCGGCGGAAACAGCATTCGTTGATGTCCAAACAAGCATTGCTTCTCCACCATCGGCAGAAATAGAATCCGGGGTCACAGTAAATGTCCCTGTCGGTAGAGTTCTCGGGAACACGATGACATCATAGGTGCGGGCGCCATCCGCGTTCGTCAGTGTAAGAGCGAATGTCGTGATCGTCGTGACGTTGACGTTCATCGAACCGTTGACCGGAACACTCCCGATACCCTGGCTGAGGGCGGCTGAACTTGCAAACGTTGAATTCCACGAAAGCGTTGTCGTTCCGCCTTGAGCAGGCAACGTGTCGGGTGTCGCAGTAAACGATCCTACGGGAAGTCTTCGAACAACAACCGTCCTTGCATACGTACGACTTCCGGACCCGTTTGCGAGTGTAAGTGTAAATGTCGTTGTTGAATCTACATGAACAACCTGTGATCCGGTGGTGGCAACACCCCCGACACCACGGTCAATACTCGCGCTCACTGCATTGACGGAGGTCCAGCTCAGTGTAACATTGCCCGGACCGTTGGTGAGTTCTGCCGGGGAAACGTTGAATGTGCCATACGGGAGCGGTGAAGAAGTATTCGCAATGAGGTCCGCAACCTGTCTGCGGAATTTCTCAAATCGATAACCCTTTTCAGCCCATTTCGGTCGCGTGGTCTGGGGGATTTCATCAAATGCGGCCGGAACAACACTATCAACCGGCGCCGAGACATCAAGTCCGAGTTGCGAAGCCAGCCAGAGATATTCGTAGTCTTGCGCACCACGCCGCCAGTTTTTTAATCGAATGCCAGCGACCGGACCGGGTATCCCTCTGTCATCACCCATTTCATTCCCGCGATTTTGGCCGGCGTACACAATTGTTCCGTCACCATAGGCATTCCATCGCTTATCCTTGTACCACGGATTGTACTCATTGGCCTGGTTGTCACCAAACAGATTCATGTTCCAATACCAGTACTCATCGATCCCGTACTTCCACATTATCCAGCAGTTCACCCGCTGATCAGTTGCAGGAGCATCAATCGCCTCGGTGCCATACGCAGGCCTGGTTCCACCGTACAAACCAACGCGCTCGCCTCTCGCCCGGGCGGCGTTCG
>CAZJYO010000217.1:0-2834 GCA_964550275.1 uncultured Chitinophagales bacterium | reverse complement strand
GTTCGCACTATCGATGATATACCCCTTGGGGTATGGATTCCACGGATCAGACGGATCCACATAACCCGATTGGGTGCCGCCGACAAACCAAACATCCACCACTCCACGCAAATCAGGACGGATATTCGTTGCGGACCGATACTTGAGATTTCTCCCGGAACCCGGATTCGTCTTCAACCAACGTGATTTTCTCCGCATATCGGAGAAAGCACTTGTATCGGTATTTCCATTCTCTATTCCAGGTTCTTCAGGACCGTACTTGTAATACGTTACACTGGGGTTGTTGTTCGTAAACCAGTTCACCCACCAATTCGAGGTATCCCGCCACACCTGCTTGAATGAATTTGTGTCAGAGATAAAGTTGAATCCGGAACGGGACCCATTGTCGGGCCTTGTAGACCGGTTCGGCTGATCGAATGGTCCAACCATGTAGTAGTTCGGAGCCAAGCCCACTCCGGGTCCATCGTAGTTATTCGCGGTCGTGAACTGCTGTCCTCGATAGATTGGCGCCAACTGATTGGAAAACTCTGATGGCGTTGCGATGTGGTTCACGTTCGCGCGATGACGGAACATAAACGCGTAGTACTTCTTTACCATGCTCCAGTATGCCGACGTCCCGTATGAAACCCCGTGCCTGCCAAGAATGGAATTGTTCTCTGCAAAGAATCCGTTCTTGATGTGAGTCGTATCGGGAAGGGTAAAGTTGTAGACTTTGAGATTGACAGGAATGCTGTAACGCAGGATAGAACCTTCCGTCACTTTCAGTGTGCCGACATAATCACCGGGTTGCGCGTTCTTTGGAATATAAATATCAACCCAGACACCCTGGTTCTGATTCGCCGTAACACTAAAGGGAGCCCCGCCTTGTCCGTTCGTCCTTGCCCCTGCAGGTGATTCGAACGGGACGAGTTGTTCCGGCTGAAGCCCTGTAAAATCAGCGTCCGGAAGAGGTCGTGTAATAGCCCACCAGATGAAGTCGGAGTTGGATCGTTCAGTGATGTTCATGTAATGCTGAACGAACATCTCTATTTTTTTGCCATTGTAGTTGTATGGATCTCCAAGCCCCCCGGTGTTCTTGATCGTAAACTGCGGTGCAACGGACTTGTAGAGACTATCCAGCGTTACATTAACGCCGGAGGCGCCGGTGCTTTTCCCTTGAATAATGAGTTGGAAAGCAACGAATTCGTTTCTTGCGCCGAACAAACTGATGGTTGAACCGTTCCAGACAGGGTTGTTTGAACTGGTTGCAAGCGGGTGTGAAAGGTTGGTCTTCTTAACTCTTTCCCCATCGTCTATGGCCCAAACCCTCTGAATTCCAGAAGTCTGCCCGAGAACTTTGGTAACGCCCAGGGTTAGAACCAGGAAAACAGGGATCAGCACCGATCTCATGAATGCCAAATGAGTCGCTCGCTCTTGTTAAATGAAAAAAACCACCGGCGCAATCCCTGTCCCCACTTCAAGGATTGGCCAATGCTTTACAACGCTTGAGGATTACTACTTGCAGGATGATGAAGTTTCTCCTAAAAACTAGGTAAAATAAGACAAATCATCAACTGTGGGTGATACTGGAATTCTTCCCCGTAGTAGTACGGGGTTCCGGATATTTCAAATAAACGCCATCCATGTGCAATCTGGCAACATCCAACCACGTAAGCCCGTTCCGCATTTTTTGCGCGTTCAAGGACGCTGTTGTAAGAAGCAAACGGTCACGGATAAAACGGTGCATCGCCTCTGCAAAAAACCCGGGGTCATTTTCGACAAGCAAGCCGTTCACTTCGTGGTTTACTACTTCGGTATTCGGCTGGTTGTTTGTGGCAATGATAGGCATTCCCAACGCGCGATATTCCAACACCTTGAGTGTGGGTTGATATTTCCAATCGCGTACATCGGCAACATATGCAATGGCAACATCATGTGCAGTGATCACTTCAGGAACAGCCATATAAGAAACCGGCGGAAGGATCGTCATGACATCCCCCATTTTTCTCTCTTCAAGAAGGCGATGGTAGAATCCGTTTGAGGAATCAGGGCCAATAACCGTGAGGTGAAACTGTTTTGTTTTCCGGCTGAGAAGTTCGCAAGCATCAAAAAGAATTTCCAGTTTCCTCAGGCGCGTTACCATTCCAACGAAAATGAATTTCACCGGCGCTTCCGACGGAAGAACCGGCACGGGGGGTCGCGGAAAAGCAAAAAAGCGCTCATGCACACCGATGGGCGTAATCGAACCGTGGCGCTCAAACCCCCTTCCGAGGACGCGTTGAGCAGCCGAAGCGGATGCAAACAACGCCCGGTCATAGAACCACCGCGCATTAAGCGCGGATCTCTTGACTGCGCGCCAATTTTTGAAGCGCCCCATCAGCGTATCGCTATCCCACTCTCCTATCTGCCGGACATCCAGATAAAAACTCGATGAACGCGGCATGAACAACGGAAGAACAAACGCAAACAACGGTCGATTAATTTGAACGACATCCAACTTTGATGAGCGGAGAAACTTTCTTACCCGAAGCAGGAATGTCAGGTACGTTATCCGTCCATAGACAACCCTGAATGGAGGAAACCACCGGATTACTTTTGGGACGGATCCAGGTCCGGGCTGTTCAGCGATAACCGAGTTTCCGTCATGCCACACCATACCGCCGGCATCACCGAGCGATCCAAGCCATACCGTGTGGCCCCACTGCCTGAACACTGCAGAGAGCTCCTGGTACACCGGCGTGGGATTCTTGTAGAATTGAACAAGGGCAATTCGCATGGCTACAGCTACTTCGCTGCGGTATGTGGTTCTAAGCGTGAGGACTTCAGCTTCGAAGCGGAACGCAATAACTCCAGTG
>CAZJYO010000216.1:0-4919 GCA_964550275.1 uncultured Chitinophagales bacterium | reverse complement strand
GCGGGTGAGATCCGTAAAGGTTGCAAACCTCGTTGTCGTGACGTCCATGCGAAATGCGTTCAACAAATCCCTGAACAATTGATGCGGCAGATTCAGCGTCTTGATTGTCTCGCCAAGCGCAGCAAAAATTGGATGACCGGCTCTTCCCTCGATGCACTCCTCAAGGTTGTTTTCCCACGCATCAAGTTGGTGAAGTCGTTCCGCGCGCGTCCGCAGACCTTCATCCGCGAAATCGTCCGCGGTGCGCGCAAAAGCGTAGATTGCACAAACGTGTTTTCGCTTTGCACGTGGAAGAAGGAGCGAAGCAACGGGAAAATTTTCGTAATGCGTCCGCGCTACGTGTTCGCAAAACGCGTATCCCTCCGCGGGAGTCGGCGACGCGAGAACTGCCGGCGCAGGATGCGTTGACTCAGTTGTAACGATAGAGCTGATCTTCCCTGCCTCCTGCAATCGGGGACCCATGATGATGAATCATGCGCCAATGCTTCCCCTCATGGATAAAAATATTCGTGGCGCTGACAGACGCCGCCGTTACGGTCTGCCTGTCGGTAAAAACAATTTCCTCGACAAGCGTGACAATGCCAGTTTTTGAAACGACCTCGGCTGAGACACTGCGCAAAGAAACTCGCATACCTGCACCGCCCTCAAAGATGGAAAGCCAGCTTTCGCGGATGCGATCCCAGCCGATTAATATATTCCATCCCGGATGAATGCATCGAACGTGCTCGCCATGATGCCAGATGCTCCCCATGGCGCGAATATCCTTCTTCTCAAATGCCTCGTAGAAACGGGCATTCTGAAGGATCAGGTCATCTTTGATGCTGGTTGGCAACAGTTCAATCCGTGTGAGTGGATCGAATATATCCAAATGATTCAGGAATTTCAATGAACCGCTGCTGAACCGCTCATTTCTTGCGCCTGACGGCAATTAGTTGTATATTTTTTGAGAGATGACTGCCTTCTGCATGTCCTTCTTGTGTGGAATTCTCGCATACAGCAATGAGGTGAGGCCGCGACCCGCCCGACCCGGCACAGCGAGGAGTTGTCACGAACCTGGCGGGATAGCTCAGCTGGTTAGAGCGTCGGAATCATAATCCGTAGGTCGGGGGTTCGAATCCCTCTCCCGCTACAGCAAATCGGTCCTACTCCCCTTTGAGCGACCAGGTAACGATTCAAGAGGCGTGCATTGCACCGGTTGAAGAGTCGTCACTTGCAGTCGATTTCATTAAGGGGTTTTTTATTAGGGGGAAGTCGTGCACATGTTCTCATCGAGAACATTTCTGACGCGGTTCCACGAATACAGCCGGCGTCGCAAGCTGATCGAGGAACGCAGTAAGATCATTGCCGCCGTCAGCGGGGGCGTTGATTCGGGCGTCATGCTGGATCTTCTTGCACGGGAGCAGGAAGCGTTCGGGCTCTCCATCGTTGTGGCCCATTTCAACCATCAATTGCGCGGCGATGAGTCCGATGGTGACGAGATGCTTGTTGCCGCGCGGGCACGGCATTACGGGTTTGAGTTTTATGTTGAGCGCGCAAACACCGCGGAATACGCGCGCCACACACGAAAAGGAATCCAGGAAGCTGCGCGACAGCTTCGCTACGAGTTCTTTGACAAGTTACTGCTTTCAAGCGGGTTCGACAGGATTGCCACCGCCCACAATGCGGACGACAACGCGGAAACAATGTTATTGAATCTCTTTCGCGGCGCGGGTGTCCAGGGGTTGTCCGGTATTCCCGTCTCACGCGACGACCGGAGGATTATCCGTCCGCTGTTGTTCGCGGAGCGCAAAGAGATTGAAGCATACGCCGCGGAAGAACAGATTCCGTTCCGCACCGACTCTTCCAATCTCAAGGAGTATTACACGCGGAACTTCATCCGTCATAGCATCCTCCCTCCCGTGAAGGAGCATGTGAATCCGGGTGTTGTACAAACCATGCATCGTTCGGCGGAATTGTTCCGCGAGCTCGAAACCTTCCTGACCTATACGGCGCGTCAGAATTTCGACCTCATGGTTGCAAAGAAAACCGATGAAGAGCTTCACCTCTCCATCCCTCGTTTGCGCAGTAACCCGGTGCTCATTCAACAGTATATTGTCATGCTGGCGGGCGAATCATTCACGCATCGTTCGCTGGAATATGAACAGGTCGGAGCGATTCTTGAGCTGACGGAAGGGCTGACAGGTTCGTGGGTTTCCCTCTCAAAGGATTTTGTTGTCTTCAGGGACCGGGAGAATCTTGTCATCAGGAAAGCGGAACCGGTGTCCGAGTTCAGGATTGCCGTTCAGCCAAACCACAAGTATGAATTTGCCCGCTTCCGGTTTATGTCGGAACTCCTTGACCACAGAAATGTGGAGTTCACCAGCAACGGGGCTGAATACGTCGATGCAGACCGGCTTCAGGATGGCGACCTCATCCTGCGCACCTGGACTGACGGCGATGCATTCATTCCCCTGGGGATGAAGAGCAAAAAAAAGATCAGTGATTTTTTTGTGGATGCAAAGATTCCGATTTATGAAAAGCACCATATCCCCATTTTGGAAACGCGCAACGGCGAAATCATCTGGGTATGCGGCCACAGGATTGATGACCGGTTTAAAATCACCACGGAAACCAAACGGGTACTGAAACTTGAATTCTCGCGTCAAAAAGAAGCGCGCTACGCGCACAACGACACAAACGCTCAGGGTAAACGGTGACACGTTTGTTCCCATGATCAGCGAGCGCCGGATCAAGGCAAGGATCCGGGAACTCGCGCGGCAAATTAACAAGGACTACAAAGGAACCGTCCCGGTATTCATTGGAATACTCAACGGTTCATTTATTTTTTTTGCCGACCTTATCCGCGCAATCAAGGTCGAATGCGAAGTGGATTTTCTGAAACTCTCAAGCTACGGCGACGCGAAAATCTCTTCCGGCAACGTCACCATGCTGAAAGAATTGAACTGCCAGGTGGAAAACCGCGACATCATTATCGTGGAGGATGTGATCGATTCGGGGTTGTCCATGGAATACATCAAGAAATTGATCGCCCAGCAGAACCCGAAATCGTTCAGGATTGTTACATTGTTATACAAGAAGGAAGCGGTGAAAATTCCCATTCAGATTGATTATGTCGGATTCAACATTCCGAAAGAATTTGTCATCGGATACGGACTTGACTACGCACAGCGTATGCGAAACCTGAAGCACATTTATCGACTCAAGGGGTAAGAGAGGAGCGGGAGCTGTAGATGGATCAACAGAAGAAATCCGATAACGGCAAGGGACGCGGAGAGAGCCAGCGGCGCAAGAACGGCGCGCGGCCGGGCAAAGGACGCCGTCCGGGACAACAGTTCCGATCGGATGATGACTTTAACTGGAACAGAGTGTTGAAGGTGGTGCTGAGCTGGACCGCGATCATCCTGGTGGTCTTTCTTGTCATGCGCGTGTTCCAGGAACGGGAAACCGGTGGCGAGGTGGAGGTCAGCTATACGGAGTATTCCCACTTCTTGCAAAACAACCTGATCGCGGAAGCGACAATCTCCAAGTCGGAGCTCACAAATTACGACTTCCATGGAGTTTTGACTTCTCCCCAAACCATTCAGCAGGCAGATCGTCAAGTCCAGGTGACCAAATTCAAGCTGACGCTTCCCATCCTTGACAGCGGCATGATCAATGACTGGAACCAGCGCGGGTTGAAGTTCAAGGTGGTGCGTGAGGACAACGCGTGGATCAGCGCACTGATCGGGGCCCTTCCCTGGGTGTTGTTGCTGGTGGTATGGCTTATCATCATGCGCAGAATGCAGGGCGCAGGACCAAAGGGTATTTTCTCGTTCGGCAAGAGCCGCGCAAAGATGCTGAACGAAGGCGCACCGCGAGTCACGTTCATCGACGTGGCGGGAGCCGATGAAGCCAAGGTCGAGCTGATGGAAGTGATCGAGTTTCTCAAAGAACCTGGAAAATTCCAGAAACTCGGCGGCAAAATTCCACGCGGGGTTTTGCTCCTCGGCCCTCCGGGAACAGGCAAAACCTTGCTTGCCCGCGCGGTTGCAGGCGAGGCCGGCGTTCCCTTCTTTTCCATTTCCGGTGCGGACTTCGTTGAGATGTTTGTTGGCGTGGGCGCAAGCCGCGTACGCGATCTGTTTGACCAGGGAAAGAAAAGCGCGCCTTGCATAATCTTCATCGATGAAATTGACGCTGTCGGCCGGCACCGCGGTGCTGGTCTCGGTGGCGGCCACGATGAACGCGAACAGACTTTGAACCAGTTGCTTGTCGAGATGGACGGCTTTGAGCAGAATAGCGGCGTCATTATCATCGCGGCAACCAACCGGCCCGATGTTCTTGACCCCGCATTGATGCGACCCGGACGCTTCGACCGTCAGGTCGTGGTGGATAGACCGGACGTCAAGGGGCGTGAGGGCATTCTTCGCGTCCACACCAAGAACATTCCTCTCTCCGAGGAAGTGAAGCTCGAAGTGCTCGCAAAGGGAACACCCGGACTTGCAGGCGCAGACCTGGCAAATCTTGTCAACGAAGCAGCATTGCTCGCGGCGCGACAGAATGCAAAATCAGTAACGATGCATCACTTCGAAGAAGCCAAAGACAAGGTGATGATGGGTATGGAGCGGAAGAGTCTGATCATCTCCGAAAAGGAAAAGAAGATCACCTCCTACCACGAGATCGGCCATGTCCTCGTGGCGCGCATGATTCCCGAATCGGATCCGGTGCACAAAGTGACCATTATTCCCCGCGGTCGGGCGCTTGGTTTGACCGCGTATCTCCCCATCGACGAAAAGCACACGTATTCACGCGCGTATCTTGAGGCGATGATCGCGCACATGCTTGGCGGACGGGCGGCGGAGATGCTTGTGTTCAACGAGAGGACAACTGGCGCAGGGAATGACATCGAGCGCGCCACAGAGCTTGCCCGCAAGATGGTT
>CAZJYO010000215.1:0-4934 GCA_964550275.1 uncultured Chitinophagales bacterium | reverse complement strand
CGGCGAGATGCACGGGCGCGAGGTCGTTCGCGCCCTGATCCTGCACGAATACGGACATGCGATTCAGTACAATGCGATCCCGATGTGGGGCGGCGGAGAGTCAGGCGCGCTCGGCGAAGGCTTCGGAGATTATTGGGCGGCTTCGTTCTCGCGATCTCTGAATCAATGGACGCCAACGAACTATCACTACAATTGGATCTTCAACTGGGACGGTCACAATCCGTTTTGGGCGGGAAGAGTATTAAACGATCAACGCACGTATCCATTCGGAGCACTCCCGATTCACAGCGCCGGACAGATTTGGTCATCGGCACTCATGGGAATTTGGGGGGATCTCGGCAAGGAAGTTACTGACCGCCTTGTTTTGCAGGCAATGAATTATTTGGGATCCGGAACAACGGCGACAGACAATGCCCAGGCAATTCTTCAGGCAGACAGGGATTTGTACGGCGGGGTTCACATCGGGGCGTTGGAATACTGGCTTGGCACCGTGAAGCATTTCATCGACGTAACTTCATCTGACGTGGATGAATTGGATCCAACTGTATTCTCCTTGGAACAGAACTATCCCAATCCCTTTAATCCGACAACGACGATCTCCATTACGCTGGAACGAGGGAGCAAAGTATCACTCAGGGTCTACGATATTCTTGGGAAAGAAGTTGAAAATCTTTTTAGCGGAAATCTTACTGCCGGAAGACATTCGGTTTCTTTTGATGCAAGCAACATCGCAGGAGGAACCTACTTCTACAGCTTGCAAACGGAAACAGGTATTCAAACTCGAAAGATGATGTTGGTTAAGTAACAGACCTGCCGCATTTTACACTGTGGCTGTCGTAATTACATCGAAAACGGAAACCGGAAATTACCGGAATCGCAAAGGCGCTGAATTCACTCCAAATCAGCGCTATTTTCTTACCGTGAAGCAGCTGGATGCTTGGCATTCGGATTGAAGCACGGACTTCCGAGAACATACGCCAATGAAGCATTTAAGAGATAAAATCACTATTTTTGTTCCGACGGGCTTGATGATTCTGTGCGGAGGCCACCTCGGTGCCTATCTCCATCTGCCCTTTGGACCAATCGATTTTGACACCCTTGAAAACACAGTTCTAACCCGGAGTATTTCATGAAGGTCGCTATTCTGGCCGGCGGCGTAGGCTCGCGCCTTGCCGAAGAGACAGAAATAAAACCCAAGCCCATGGTGGAAATCGGAGGAAGACCAATACTCTGGCACATCATGAAGCATTATTACCAGTACGGACACAAGGATTTTATCATCGCCCTCGGTTACAAGGGCGAAGTGATCAAGAAGTACATGGTTGATTATTGCTCGCTCAACAACAACCTGACGGTGCAATTGAAATCCGGAAAGGTTGACGCCCACGGCGGCGAACTTCCTGATTGGACCGTACATCTTGTTGACACCGGAGTTTCAACACTGACAGGCGGACGCATCAAGCGTCTTGCTCCGTATGTGGGCAACGAGACATTCATGCTCACGTGGGGCGACGGCGTTTCGGACGTGGACTTGCACAAGCTTCTCGCGTTCCACCGTTCACACGGCAAGCTTGCTACAATGACTGCAGTGAGACCACCGGCGCGCTTCGGACACCTGGTGTTCGACGGCGACAAGATTTCCCAGTTCTCGGAGAAGCCGCAAATCGGTGAAGGCTGGATTAACGGGGCGTTCTTTGTCCTCGAACCAAAGATTTTTGAATACATTGACGGCGATGCAACACAGTGGGAGCACAAACCGCTTGAACGTCTCGCGGCTGAAGGACAGTTAATGGCGTACAAACACACTTCGTTCTGGCAGTGCATGGACACACTACGGGACAGGAAACTACTTGAAGAACTATGGCAATCAGGGGAAGCACCCTGGAAAATCTGGAAGGAATAAGCAATGCGCGTTTTATTGACAGGACACAAGGGATATATCGGAACGGTTCTCGCCCCGATGCTGGTGAATGAAGGACATGATGTTGTCGGGTTAGACAGCGACTTGTATCGTGCCTCGACATTCGGCAACGGCATGATAGAGATTCCGGAAATGACCAAAGACATTCGTGATATCGAGCTTTCAGACTTGAAGGGCTTTGATGCCGTGCTTCATCTCGCGGGACTTTCCAATGATCCGCTCGGCGATTTGAATCCCAACCTCACATACGAAATCAATCACGAAGCGTCTGTTCTGCTTGCGAAACTTTCCAAGCAAGCCGGCATTCGCAGGTTCGTCTTTTCCTCCTCATGCAGTAATTACGGGGCGGGCGGAGAGGATTTGCTCAACGAGCATTCCCCCTTCAATCCCGTGACTCCTTACGGTATTTCCAAAGTCCGTGTGGAGCAGGACGTTGCGAAGCTTGCCGATGCCACATTCAGTCCGACGTTCCTGAGAAACGCGACTGCATTCGGCGTTTCACCGCGGCTGCGTTTTGATCTCGTTCTCAACAACCTTGTGGCATGGGCGTATGCAACCGGCCAGGTGTACATCAAGAGCGACGGCACGCCCTGGAGGCCGATCGTTCATATTGAAGATATCTCGCGCGCGTTTGTCGCCGTTCTTCATGCACCGCTGGATCTCGTACACAATGAAGCGTTCAACGTCGCGCGCAACGAAGACAACTATCGCATTCGCGAACTTGCTGACATCGTGAAAGAAACCGTTCCCGGTTGTCGCATTGAGTATGCAAAAGATGCAGGACCGGACAAGCGTTGTTACCGGGTTGACGCTAGCAAAATCAAAAAGGTTCTCCCCGACTTTAAGCCGGTGTGGGATGCACGCAAGGGTGCCCGGGAATTGCTCGACGCGTACCAGAAAATCGGATTGAAACTGGAGGATTTCGAAGGGCCGCGCTACAAGCGCATTGACCACATCAAGATGCTGATTTCTTCCGGCCGCATCGATACTTCGCTGCGGTGGCGCGTCAAAGCGGCGGCATCGGCATAAACACCATCAACCAAAGGATATTCGCGTGAAAACTGTTTCAGTTCCCTGCCGCTCCTGCGGTCACCACGAACTTCAATTGATTCTCTCGTTCGGCGACACTCCGCTGGCGGATCGTCTTCTTCGCCAGGATCAGCTCGACAAACCCGAGATCACCGCTCCGCTCGATCTCGCATTCTGTCCGAAGTGTTCGCTCGCCCAAATCACCGTGAGCGTTTCGCCCGACATCTTGTTTCGCGATGAATATCCTTATTTCTCTTCGGTGTCGAAACAATTGCTGGAGCACTTCGGCGGAAGCGCGCGGCACATCATCGATTCGCGGAAGCTGAACGGCCACGCATTCGTTGTTGAAGCGGCAAGCAATGACGGATACATGTTGAGGAATTTCGTCGAACGCGGGATCGCGGTTTTGGGTGTTGACCCGGCCCAGGGGCCGGCAAAAGCCGCAGTTGAATCAGGCGTGCCGACCTTGAACACTTTTTTCACAAAGGACCTTGCCAAGCAACTCAGGAACGAAGGTAAACGCGCAGACGTATTTCTTGCAAATAATGTCCTTGCCCATGTTCCGGACCTCAATGGTTTCGTCGAAGGCATCTCCATTCTTCTCAAGGACGAGGGAGTCGCAGTTATCGAGTGTCCGTACGTCGTTGATCTGGTTGACCATTGCGAATTCGATACCATTTATCACCAGCACCTGTGCTATTTTTCCGTAACAGCGCTTGACCATTTGTTCAGACGCCACAATCTCTTTCTGAACGACATCGTTCATACCCAGATTCACGGCGGGTCACTACGCTTGTTTGTCGAACGAAAGGAAAACGTCGGGGAAAGCGTCCGCTCTCTCCTGCGAACCGAGGTCGAGCGCAAAGTGGATCGCATTGACTACTACAAGGATTTTGCAAACCGCGTGGAAGCGATCAAGATTTCCCTGCTTGATATCCTGAAAAAACTCAAGCGGGAAGGCAAGACCATCGCGTCGTATGGCGCGGCAGCGAAAGCAACAACAATGCTCGCGTACGTTGGTATCGACAAATCCTTGGTTGACTACGTCGCCGATCTCAACAAGTTCAAGCATGGCAGGTATATGGGGGGCAACAAGCTTCCCATCGTTCCGCCGACGAAGATTTTGGAAACAATGCCTGACTACCTTCTCATTCTCGCATGGAACTTCGCGGATGAGATTATGAAACAGCAGGATGAGTTCAGACGAAAGGGCGGAAAGTTTATCATCCCCATTCCCAGGCCGAGAATAGCTTAACGGAATGGTATTCCATATCCCCGAAATGGCCTGGCGAGGAATTGTCGCCGGGCTTCAGTTTTTTCGCCTTCGAGGGCCCATTTCGCAGGGCACCAAAAAATGTGAGATTTCGGTGATTTGGACACTCGGAATGAGGCAATTTCTTGGCCTGCGTCACATCCGAATTAGCAGGGCTTGCTTATATATACATGCAAACGAAGTAATCCCGGGTCTTATTTCGCATGCAAAGAGGTCTTTCACGGCGGTTTCAAACGAAACCAGCGCGAAAAATCTGCGCCTGCACTACGCACTTAATTTTTGAGAAACCTATGAAGTCTTTTGGACAGTTCATTGCTGCGTTCGCCCTTTCACTGATTGCATTGCAACCAGCGTTAGGACAAGCAACCGGTGATTTTCGTTCTGCCGGCACAGGCAACTGGAATGTTGCCGCAACATGGGAACGTTTTGACGGCACGAATTGGGTTGTGCCAGGTGCGGGGCCAACCAGCGCCGATGGCAATGTCGCGATCCAAAGCGGACACGTGGTTACCATCACCGCCAACGTTACGATTGATCAAGTGACCATCAACAGCGGCGGGCAGGTAATTCTCAACTCGGGCATTACGTTGACCATCAATAATGGAACGGGAACAGACTTCACCGTTGCAGGCACGTTCACTAATGCAGGTACCATTACCAACAACGGCACCATGTCCTACAGTGCCGGCGGGGTCCATCAACACAACTATA
>CAZJYO010000214.1:0-4972 GCA_964550275.1 uncultured Chitinophagales bacterium | reverse complement strand
CCCATGAGATCGGTACAGCAGGTGAACTTGGCGAGCTTGCCGTTGAAGTAGCGGTTGAGTTGGTCGATAACCTCTTTGTTTCTTGATTTGCTGTCGCCAACTTCATGATCGGCAAAGTGTTCCCTCAGCCAGCGAAAGAAATCTCTCCGTGTTTGTTTCGGTAAACTGATTTTGCAGACGCCTTTGTCGGTGGAGGCGACGTAGATGAGACCAATCTTAGATTCAAATGAAGTACAATGAACCAGGGGCATTGAAGATTGTATCCGAAGTTGAATGCAGAATTGCAGGTGTTACATAAACAGGGAAGCGGTGAAAAGTATACACATTCAAAAAATGAAACGCAAGCAACACACAACAGAGTCAACGCTGGAGAAGAGTGTCATCCAAGTAGTTCTACGAGTATGGCAAACTGCAAGCGCAACTTTCATCACAGAGCATGAACGTTGTGAGCGCAAAGCACTAGAAAAACGCCCTCACCTCCGCCCGCGCTGTGTGAACAACGGGTCTCGATCCTTCCACCCTTCCATCATAATTCACCGTTGCCTGCACAAAATCCGCAAGGCGATAATCAAAAGCGCCCCGCCACAAATACGTTTTCCCCTCTGCCCTTCCGCCCGTCAATTCATACGCAAAGGATGATCCGGCCTGGCTGAGAAGAACTTCTTCACGCGCAACCTCGACACGAATCTGTCCGGCTCCAGTCAGCGAGTACACGAAACGAATGGATTGACCGTTGAGATTTGCTTCAAGTTCAGCGGGCGGCTGATCATCCCGCGACTCCGCAACATCAACCTTGAAACCGAGTTCAACCGCTTGCTGTGGTCTGTACGACAAATCAAACGTGAGAGCATTCGATACAACATTATGCTCACGCGAAGACCCCGGATTTGAAAGATTGTCCGTCCGGTTTATGAAGTCGATCTGCGCTGAAAATTCGCTCATCAACTGGCTTCGGATGCGAACCGAGCGCTCCCGATCGTATCTTCTTTCATTTCCACTGCTGAGTTGATTCAGCCCCTTTCTCTGGGAATACCGCAACCTCCCCGAAAAGTCGGGCCGGCCCTCCAACCAGTACAAATCCTGCGTGAACAGCGTCGCCCCGGCAATCGTCGTGGAATCATTTTGCAGGCTGGAGGGATGAAGAAAATAGACCCGGTTGAGATCCGGTTCACTGCTCTTCTCATCAATGCGCGCGTACGTTTCACTCGTCCATATCGACAGGATTTTCTCAAGCGTATTTGTGGATTGACCGAATAATCTTCCCGGGGCGAGTCTCAAGCGCACACTCGTGCCGACGTCAATCACGGGAAAGAGTTGTTCCGTCGGAAAGGTGATGCGCGTGAAGTCGCCATCGAAGCGGACCTGTTGAAATTCACTCTCGTCCGCGAGCCCGTTGCCATTCAGGTCGCCGAGGTAAATGTAGTTTCCCGTGCCCTCCGGAACGCGGATGAACAGGTGTTCGAGCTTCGCCGATAACTCGGTTGATGCCTGATAGGTGAAGTCCGTTTCAATTCCGCGGGAAGGCGTCGCGTACCGTGTTTGATTGCGAATCAGCACTGACTTCACATCAATGCTTCCCAGTGATTTGAATTCTTCGGTGAATTCTCTTGAACGGAGAGCAATGTCTGTCACGGAAAACACCCCCCCGGCTTCCGGAAGCTTCACCGAGTAGGTTTGCGTGAACGTGTTCGATTCCTTCATCAATGCAGACTGATACACGGCGTCATCGGTTCGCCACTCCAATTCCGCCGAAAGACGAAACCCGAACACATCGCGAACCAACAGACCGGGCGCTGCAACAATATACTGGAGACTCCCCGGCTGAAGTCCGCCCGTTGAGAGCGACAGGATTTCCCTCTGTTCCTGTTCGAAGCGAAATGTTCCGGTGATGACATCCAATGCGTGAGCGACAGTACCCTGCTGACGAAGCCACGAACTCGAATTCGCCAAAAGGTTGTCTCTCGAATTGATGTCTTCAATGAAATAGGAAAGAGAAGGACTGCCCTCATCCTGCAGCGTGAGCCGCGCGTCCTTCCTGTTGGATTGGAAGGAATCACCCCGCTGGATTTTTCCGTATGATCCTCCAACTCTGAGACTGGAAACCGGAGAATATGCCAGCGAGAGTTCCTGCAGTTCCTCATCATCCTGCGTCAACGAATCAATAGCCCATTGCCGGTTGAATTCGATGTTATTGGTGCGGTCAATCGGAGTGAACTTTCCGTCAATAAATCGCTCACGAACGGCGATATCCAAAGCCCCGATATTGGCTCCGCCGATATGCACCGCAGAAGGAGCATAGCGTGCTGTGAAGTTGAGCGCGTGACCTGTGTTGTTGTCGTCATCGATGCTCGAGAACCTGTTTGCATCAAACGTGCTTCCTCCGATTTCACCGGTAATCGTAAGGTCGGAGGATGGTCTCAATGCAAGATTCGCGTTCAGTATTTGATTGCTTTGGGCCATCGGAATGAAAACTACCGGGAGATAGTCTCCCGCGCCGGGGCCTCTCCATTCAAACTCACCTGCTCTTACACGGACGTATTCTCCCCTGCCGAATCCGACAGTGGAGAACCTGACGAAGTACAACGCGGCCGGATTTCCCGGATCGTAACGGTAAATTGCGCGCGGCGTTCCGTTGATGGTGGTATCAATGCGAACATACGTTCCGTTGGAATCGACGCGCGTCACGCCGCTGACAACGGCGCTGTCGCGGTTGTCGCCCGCACTCTGCAAAATCGCTCTGGCGCTATCCGTGATTTCAAACTCAATCGGTGAATCCGGATTATCCGCTTCGCGGGCGTAAGAAACCTGGAGCGTCGCCTTGTCGGAAAACGCGCTGGTCATCACCCGCCCGCCGATGAACGAGCGCGTGAATTGCCTGTCCGTGTACTCGAAATCTATAACGATGCGCGAAGCCGCGGTAATGAGCCGCCGAGACGCAAACGTCACTTCGCCGGTCGAATAATCGATCACGTAGTCGTTGATTTCGCCGCGGATCTGTTGTTGTCCATTGACGTACACGCGTTCGGTTCCGGCGATGACGATGATTGCGCGTTCACCGTTTCTTCCCGTCAGCCGGTACGGACCCTGCACACCTTCGATTCCCTGGAACGCGTTCGTGTTGAACTTTCCGCGCGGCTCGGCGCCCGAAAAAACAAGCTCTCCCTTCGGCCCGCCAAAATCATACCGCACTGAACCCTTTGCTCCCTGAAGTTTGCGCGTGAGCTGGGCAAACTCCGTCCCACGAAAGCTCAAATCGAAATCACCAAGCGTGGCGTCATACCGGGTACCGCGCAGTTCAACATACACCTTGTCGAATTCCTGCAGTGTCTGCGTGGTGCCCTCAGGTTGGATCGGCGTATTTTCATCCGTCAACGAAGCAGCAACCTCAACATCCGGCGCGAGCTTTCCCGCAAGCTGCATGCGGAAGCCCGAGCTCAACGAAAGGTCCTGGTTGGAACCAAGAGTGAAGCCGCGGACAATGCTTCCGCTCTTTTGCAGGTCTCTTCCGAAAATATCATCAATGGCAAATGATGAAGCGGGTTTTGAAACGCGCATCGTGTCGCGCCTGGCGGAATCCGTTACCACGACAAGCTGGCGGCGAAAGTACGATTCCTTGAATTGAAGCGGCAGAAAGCGGTAGAAGACATTGAGTGTCCGCACGGAATCAGAACCGGCGAAAAGCGTTCCGGCTTGAAACCTGATGATGCCTGTGTTGTAATCGATGGTGTAATCAGTGTCGCCCGATAAACGACGCGCATCTCCCACCAATAATGTTTCGCTTGTTTCAATGATGAAGCGATGAGGAAGCTGGATCAGCGTGTCGGATGGATGAATCTGCGTCGAGAGAACGCCCGGCTGGCCGCCAAGCGGATGAACGGTTTGACCGGCACCTGACGCGGCGCCAAGACTACAGAAGAAAAATATGATGAGACAAAGTCGATGTGCGATATTCTGGGGAGGACCCATCTGTTTCGGAATATACATGAATGCAAAAACGGAGTAAAGATGGGACGCGGTTGATCTCCTTCAGTCTTTGAAACAGATGGTAGTGTCTTAGATCTCTGCGCCGTCAACACCGACCTTAAGGTCGGTGTTGGAACGGTTGCTGAATGAAACACTCCAAACAGATTCGTTGAATCTTCAACCTGATTTTACTATGTTATGAACGCCAACCGAAGTTCAAATTGCCAAAGTGGCGGAATTGGTAGACGCGCTGGACTCAAAATCCAGTCCGGCTCACACCGGGTGTCGGTTCGAGTCCGACCTTTGGTACCAACCCCTCCCCGCAAAACCCGCGGGGCGGGGTTTTTTGTTTTTGTTGACCTTCATCTGAGCAAGACCAGTTTCTTTGTCTCAGTGAAGGATACCGTCTGCAGTCGGTAGAAGTACACTCCGCTTGACAATCCTTCCGCCTTCCATTCAATACTGTGAGTTCCAGACGGGACACTTTCTGAGACTAGAGTTGCGACCTCCTCTCCCAAGGTGTTCATAACCTTCAAGCACACAAACTCTGCGCTAGCCAGAGAGTATTGGATCAACGTGCTTGGATTGAATGGGTTTGGAAAATTCTGTGCGAGCATATTTGTTCGCGGTACGGGATTGTCTGAATGATTGACTCCGACCCACGTACCAAATTCCTGACTGTCGATTCGAGCAAAAACGAGATCCCTGTAATAGGAAATCGGAGGGCAAACACCACCTTCTCCGATGGCGATATTCTGGACAAGTCCGAGCCCATAGGCAAGTGTGTACTCTTCGCCAAACACCACATGAACACGAAAACGCTTCACGACTGTGAGTACACCGAGCACAGTTGTAGTGTCAACCAAAATGCATTCCGTTGGGAGCGACCCATACCGGACAAACCAGCTTCCAGGTGTTGCCCGCAGACTATCAACAAGGCATTCCGAGGGAGTGGGACCATCTACATATTGGTAGACATTGGCGGTGACCGTGTCCACACGCAAATAAC
>CAZJYO010000213.1:0-4993 GCA_964550275.1 uncultured Chitinophagales bacterium | reverse complement strand
CACCGATGGGCATCACAGCCAGTCGTGACTATCCAATCCCAAGTCTTCCGCCCATCGGTTGAACATTTTCTGGTCGCCGGAGAGGATGCCGTCTTTCGTAACGCCGGTTGGCGGAGGGGACAACACAGCGAGGCGCGCGTAGATGCGGGAGCGTTCAGGTGTGCTCTTTGAGTAAAGTAAATGAAATAACGTCAAGGCGTCCTTCGGGCGGGCAAGCCGCAAGAGAACGTCGAGAGCTTTTTCCTTTTCTGTTCCGAAATCGTACTCAGTAACTGCCTGCTGAAAACCGGCATCGGCATCAACAAAATGCGGCGTCCCCGGACCAATGCCGGGACGCGTTTCACATGTTGCGCCGGCTGGAATAACGGATGACCTGCCTGCCAATTCTAGCGCGACGAATCCGTGCGTGACGTTAAGGATGCTCGAGCCGTTGTCCGTAACACGAAGCGTGTACGAGCAACCAAGGTCAATCGCGGTGGCTGAAGGTGTTTCCACAAAGAAAATCCGCGGCGGGGCCCAAATCGTCGCGTCAATTGCGCCTCGCGCCAGCGCGATGCGATGATCTGTGCCTTCGCTTTGAAGAAGACGAAGCCGCGTATTGGGCTCGACCACCAGCTCTCCGATCGACCCAACGCTCACACGGGCTCGCGAACCCTTGTCGGTCTCCAGCCACTCGCCGTGTCCGAGCGATCCCTTCACCTCAATCGGGGTGGCTTCGATACATGGCGAACCTTCAAGCGTCGCGACATTCCAGGAACCGCGTCCGGAAGTATTCCCGACGAGAAATCCGACAAGCGCGATAACGACAACCGCGGCAATGGTTGCAATGCGATACGTCCAACCGCGCGAACGCTTTGTGTCCTCTTGCGAGTGCTTCGTTTCATGAAGCTGCAGTATACGCGTTGAGGGAGAACCGGTTGCCTGTGCCACTTTTTCCCACACTTTCTCCGGCGGCGCGATTGCACGAGGCAAATCCTTCACTGCATGTTGCAGTGCACGCAGTCCATCAAGCTCGACCGAACAGATTGCACATGTCTTCACATGCTGTTCGATTTCCTTTTGACATGACAGAGCAACCTGTCCGTCGAGATAGTCATTCAGCAGAGCAAATACTTCGTTGTGGTTCATTTGTTCAATGCCTCCTTCAAGAGATTGCGCGCGCGATGCAACTGTGCTTTCGTTGTGCCCGTCGCCAGCCCCATCTTCACAGCGATCTCTTCATGCGTGTATCCTTCAATATCGTGGAGAACAAAAATCGCCCTTGCCTGAGGCGGCAGTCCGGCGATGGATTGTTCCAGGTCCATATGGGTGCCTCCCGGTTTGTGTCCGGGTACGTTCTCATGCTCCATATCCAACGCGTCAACCATCCTTGATTTCCGACGTTCGCTTCGCAGTTCGGCAAGCACGGTATTCACTGCCACCCGATGAAGCCAGGAAGAGAACGCGCTTTCGTGACGGAATGTTTGAATGCTCTCCCACACTTTGATGAATACCGACTGCGTTGCCTCGGTGGCACGATCTCGATCGCCAAGAATCCTGATGCACAAGGCGTACACCCTGCCCGAATGAAGATTGTAAAGCGCCTTGAACGCTTCATGATCTCCCGTCTGCACCCGAAGGACTACATCATCCGCAGGTCCGCGGTTCTCCACTATCGGCCTCGAAAGTTGATATGCGACGTTCATAATACCATATCTCCAATTCATATGATGCCGGTACTATTCCGATGGTTTGAACGCCCGCCAAAAAAAGTTGGAGGCATTCCACGAGAAGTGAAACCGCTGAAACTATGCTGAAAACAAGCCCGAATTGTTGTTTTCTTCTGAACTATTTTGTATTCTTGTAAGTACACATCAAGAAAATCCTGTGTTCACAAGTCAGGGTCACCGGCTTTTGAAGCCGGCAAATGAGCAGGGGCGGTTCTTCATTGATCCTCATCGCTTGAACATCCCATAAAACGCATGCCAGGCAAAAGAATTCTCTTCATTTGCGGCTCCCGCAATCAGACCACGCAGATGCACCAGATCGCCGCCGAATTGCCTGAATTCCACCAGTCTTTCAGCGCGTACTATTGCGACGGATTGATGGAGGTTTGCCGCACGATGGGGCTCCTCGAATTCGCCATTGTCGGCAACCGTCATGTTCGGCGGTGCAGTGATTATTTCAAAGCGAACGGTTTGCACGAAGATTTTCAGGGGAAAGAGGAGCACTACGACCTGGTTGTCACATGTTCCGACCTGATCATTCCTTCCAACATCCGCGGTAAGACCGTCGTTCTTGTACAGGAAGGCATGACTGACCCCGAGAACATTTTCTTTCACCTTGCAAAATCTTTCAAGTTTATACCGCGGTGGCTTGCGAGTACTTCCACGACCGGACTCAGCGATGCGTACCGGTATTTTTGTGTCGCAAGCAACGGATACCGGGATCTCTTCATAGGGAAGGGTGTGCGTTCAGAGAAAATTATTGTCACCGGCATTCCAAACTTTGACAATTGCCGGAAGTATCTCGTGAATGACTTTCCCCATCATCATTACGTTTTGGTCTGTACTTCCGATTCACGGGAAACCTTCAAGTGGGAAAACAGAAAGGCGTTTATCCGCCGCGCAGTAAAGATTGCAAACGGACGTCAATTGATTTTCAAATTGCACCCGAATGAAAACGCCGTGCGCGCGACGCGTGAAGTGAACACCTACGCGCCGGGTGCGCTTGTGTATTCTTCGGGGAACACAGAAGAAATGATCGCGAACTGTGACGTCCTCATCACCGGCTGGTCCAGCGTTGTCTATGTGGGAATCGCACTTGGAAAAGAAGTGTACTCCAACTTCGACGTGAACGAACTCAGGCGACTTGCCCCTGTGCAAAACGCGTCTGCTGCAAAGAACATTGCCCGTCTGTGCCGCGCGGTCCTCGAACAAAACGGTTCGTCGCGGAGGGAGACTCTTCCTCTGCCTGCCGAAATGATTTCACACGGTGCGGCGCTGTGAACATTGTTGTTGTCGTTCAGGCGAGGTGCGGCTCTTCCCGCTTGCCGGGCAAAGTCCTCATGCCTCTTGCCCGTGAACCCCTGCTGGTGCGAATGATTGAAAGGGTTCAGGCGGCTCAAACACCGTTTGAGCTTGTCGTTGCGACAACACAGGAATCTGAGGACGATCGGATCGCCGCTCTCTGCGAAGAACGGTCGATGCGCGTTTTCCGCGGTCACTCCACAGATTTGCTCGACCGCCACTACAAAGCGGCATTGGAATGCAACGCCGACGTCGTTGTGAAAATTCCATCGGACTGCCCTCTCATTGATCCGGCTGTCATTGATCGAGTGCTTGAATTCTCCCTGGCGCACCAAAGCCGGTATGACTTCGTGAGCAATCTCCACCCTGCCACCTATCCTGACGGGAACGACGTTGAGATCATCCCGATGAACGTTCTTGAACGAGCATGGAAGGAAGCCGCAAAACCGTACGAGCGAGAGCACACAACGCCGTTTATCTGGGAACGACCGGAGGTATTCAGACTTGGAAACGTCGTGTGGGAAACCGGATTGGATTATTCCATGACCCATCGCTGGACCATTGATTATCCGGAAGACTATAACTTTATCAAAACCATTTATGACCGGCTCTGGACCACATCTCAACCGATCTTTTCTATGAAGGATATTCTTGCTTTGTTGGATCAGAATCCTGAAATCGCAGGGATCAACAATCGCTTTGCCGGAGTGAACTGGTATAGAGATCATTTGGGCGATCTCAAGACGATCACGCCGGATCAAACGCGCATCATTGAACACCCAAGAACCATTTCATGAAATCAACAGACCTTACGGCAACCGAGCTTCAGTCACTGGAAGAGATGGCGCTCCGCGTTCGCGAGCACATCATCCGCATGTCAACAGACGGCGGGTGTTTCATCGGCGCCTCGCTCTCCTGCGCCGACCTGATTGTGTACCTGTACACACACGTGCTTCGCGTTTCTCCTGCAACGGTTCAGGATCCGCGGAGAGATTACCTCCTGCTCTCCAAGGGGCATGACGTCCCTGCGCTGTACGGCACACTGGCGGAACTGGGTTACATCGAACGGGAGCGGCTTGCCAACCATTTGAAGACAAGCGACTCGATCTACTGGCACCCCAACCGCAGTATCCCCGGCATCGAGTTTCATTCCGGCTCCCTCGGACATCTGATGTCTGTGGCTCTCGGCATCGCTCTCGATATGAAGATGCGCGGAACGGATAACAAGGCGTACGTCATTATCGGTGACGGCGAGCTGAACGAGGGCTCGGTGTGGGAAGCATGTCTTGTCGCTGCCGCGCAAAAGGTTGATAACCTGGTTGCCATAGTTGACCGCAACGCGTTCCAGGCAAACATTCGCACCGAGGACCTTGTGCCGCTCGAACCACTTGAAAACAAATTTGAGGCATTCGGCTGGAAGACGGCACGATGTAACGGACACGACTTTGCCGCATTGAATGCGGGCTTCCGCGCGCTTGCACAAAACCAGAATGGTCCTACTGTCTTGATTGCCGACACGGTACGCGGCAAGGGATTGCCGAGCATCGAACAGCGTGCCGACCGCTGGTTCGTCAACTTTACACATGACGAAATCCAGATGCTTCTGAAGGAACTGCACGGCCAGCGAAAGGCCGAACTGACCTCCGATACTCTCATGGTTCGATAGCACATGACCTACGAACAGAAACTCAAAGAGATCGCGGCAGAGAACGAGAATCTCGTCGTCATGACCGCTGAAAACCGCGCGGCAATCAGGAACCTTCCTCCACATCTCGGGAAACGTTTCATCGATGTCGGCATTGCCGAGCAAACCATGGTTGGGGTTGCGGCCGGACTTGCGCTCCGAGGTCGAACGCCGGTGATTCATGCCTTGGCAACATTTCTTACGATGCGTGCATTTGAGTTCATCCGTACTGATGTCGGTATCGGCAATCTGCCCGTCAAAATCGTCGGAGGCGTTCTCGGATTTTTGTCGGATGCGAACG
>CAZJYO010000212.1:0-5006 GCA_964550275.1 uncultured Chitinophagales bacterium | reverse complement strand
GGGTTCGGTGTGCTGGTTGCGGCAGTGTGCATCCTGTGCACGCCGTTGCTTATCGAGCTGGTATTTGAAACAGATGTCAACCCTGCCTGGATGAGCTATGCTTTTGTTGTCGTTCCCTTCACCCTCGTTGTTACGTATGTTCTCGACGTTCTCCGTGTGGAGCACGAACGCCGGTGGTTTTTTATTGCTTCGCTGTGCCGCATCGGCCTTTTGCTCTTTGTTACCATTGTTGTTTTTAGCTGGGCCGATGGAACAGTTGATGCGTTTCTTCTTGCCCGCACATTCCCGGAAATTGCGGTTGGTGCCTTGCTGGTCATCCTGTTGTTGACACGCCAGCGCGCATTGTCCTTCTCGTCTGCATCGGCGCGCAAACTGCTTCGATATGGTTTTCCATTTGTTCCCGCAGCGGTGATGTACTGGCTTCTGAGTTTTGTAGATCGATGGTTTCTCTACAACCATGGATTTGCTCCCAGCGTCGGTCACTATGCGCTTGCAGGCAAGTTCGGCATGATCGTGATGTTGTTTGCGACATCTGTGCAGATGGCTTTTTTTCCCTTCTCCATGGCAGTGAAGGGACATCAGCTCTCCGGAGAGTTTTACGCGCGCGCTTTTTCCCTCACAATGTGCGTTGCATTTGTCTTCGTGCTTCTTTTGAGTGTAAATCTCTCCTGGCTTGTTCCTCTCGTTGGTGGTGAAGGTTATGCATCTGCGATACAGCCGGCAGGCATTCTGATTCTTTCAAGTGTGTTCTACGTTGCGTATGTGTTTTTTTCCACCGGCATGAATGTCGGTGAGAAAACCCTCTTCAATCTTGTTTCGTTCGGGGCCGCACTCCTTACCGCGGTCATTGCTTGCGCCATTCTGGTGCCGCCATTCGGAATCAACGGGGCATCGGTTGCTGTTGGATTGGCGAACGTTGTTCTTGCTCTCTTCGCGTATATTCTTTCACAACGAGTGCATCATGTGCCGTATCGCGTGGGAAGGGTTGCCGTCGTTGTTATGGGACTCTTCGTGTTCCATGGAGTGTGGTTCTTCACTCATCCCGGTGTTATTGCCGGGAATGTGGTTGTTCTTGTGTTGGTCATCCCTCTCGTGAGGTTCTTGTTGGAGAAGGAGGAGTTGGAGAGAATCACATTTCGGGCGGGTTCATTCCTAAGAAATAACGATCGAATCTGAACTATGTGCGGAATTGCAGCCATCGTTGAGAAGCATCGCGGCAGGACCGTTGACGGCTTAATGCTTGAGCGGATGGCGGAGACACTGAATCACCGGGGCCCTGATGCACAAGGGAAGAACATCTTTGGTCATGTCGGCCTGGCGTTCCGCAGGTTGAGCATTATTGATTTGTCGGCTTCCGGAAACCAGCCGATGTGCGATGCAGGAGAACGATACTGGATTGTGTTCAACGGAGAGATATACAACTACGTGGAGTTGGCAAACACATTGCGACAAAAAGGCCACACCTTCCGGACGAAATCGGATACCGAGGTTATCCTTGCGGCTTACAAGGAGTGGGGAAGAGATTGTGTTCAGCGTTTTAACGGCATGTGGGGAATGATTATTTACGACAGCAAGGAAGACACCGTCTTCTGTTCGCGGGACAGATTCGGCGTGAAACCGGTGTACTACTACGAAGATGCCGAGAGGATACTGATTGCTTCCGAGATCAAAGCATTGCTCGCGTCAAAGACGGTTCCGATTCGGGAAAACCCGGAACGGTCGTTCGAGCTTGTCGGATTTGGATATGCGGATACTAGTACGGAGACGCTCTTCAAGGGTATTCATGCGGTTGAAGCAGGCCATTCGCTCGTCATTGAACCATCGCGAAAGATCAGCAAGCACCGTTACTGGCAAATGCCGGACGGGATTCGGGAGACCGGTTTTGACGAAGCAGTTGTGGAGTTCAAGTCGTTGTTCTTTGACAGTGTGTCGCTCCGGCTTCGGTCGGATGTTCCCGTTGCGGCACTCCTCAGCGGTGGACAGGATTCCTCCTCGATCGTGTGTGCAGTTGCACAGGAGAAGAGCCGCCGGGGCGAAAACAAATCAGGGTTTTCGACATTCTCGTCCGTGTATGATGATCCGGCTCTCGACGAGCGGCAATACATCAGGGCGGTGATCGAACATACCGGGGTTCGTTCACATTTTGTTGAGCCGCAGGCAGTTCAACTGGTTGAGGATCTCAAAAGCATCATCTGGCATAACGATGAACCATTGCAGAACTCCAATCACTTCGCGCATTGGATGCTCATGAAAGGAATTGCCGAAAAAGGCGTCAAGGTTGTTCTCAGCGGGCAGGGCGCCGATGAAATCCTTGCCGGCTATGACAGACACCTGATCGGGCCATTGGTTGCGGAGAATGTCAGAAAAGGCCGCATCCTGGAAGCCATTGACGAGCTTCACTTTGCACGGGATAAATTCGGGTTTTCATTTTCCTACTCTCTGGCGCAGTCGGGCAAAACCCTCATCCCTTCTGCATCATGGCCGTTGGTGAAGGCATTCACGGTAGAGAAGATTGGAAGGACGTACAGCTGGCCGTACGTGTTCGCAATGCGCAACACGTTTCGCCGGCGATACCATGGCCACTCCCGTGTTCGGACAACCATGCTCAATGCGTTCCTCCAACACTCCTTGCCGCGGATTCTGCATGGCGAAGACCGGACCTCCATGGCGCATTCGATTGAACAACGCTTTCCATTTTTGGATTACCGGCTTGTCGAATTCTGTTTTTCCCTTCCGGATGTGTTCAAGATTTCTCGCGGGGAGACGAAGCGTGTGATGCGCGCTGCTCTGGCTGAAATTCTTCCGCTGCACATCAGGCAACGGACATCAAAGATTGGTTTTGCAACTCCCACCGCCTCCTGGACCAAAGAATTGCTTGCTTCTGAGTACATCCGCGGGCTTCTGCACGATTCCATCCCGGGTGTGTCAGGCAGGGCCTTGAGGGAGATAGCGAACCCGGTTGGAGAGCACCCCCAACATTTTCAATTCCTCTGGCGTTTTGTCAACTATCTGGTGTGGCGGGACATGTTCGGGATCCGGCAGGTTCCGGCGGTGACGATGAGTCCATGAAAATTCTCTTTGTTACAAACATCTGTCCGCATTACCGCGTCAAGGCATTTGAACTGCTTTCAACATTTCATCCAGTCAGGTTTCTTTTTTTTTCTGACGCAGGCCGGCAGAAGTATTGGGAGCGAAGAAACGCGTTAACGCCGGGCGAATTCAACGGCGGGTATGTGCGCAGTTGGGGGTGGGGCTGGTTCAGAATTGTTCCCGCCCTGTATCTTGAGCTTCTGCGTTCGCACTACGACGTCCTCATCAAGTGCATCAACGGCAGGTTTCCGCTGTTGTTTTCGTTTCTCATCGCAAAAGTACGGAAGAAGCCTTTTGTTCTCTGGACAGGGCTGTGGCACCATCCCGAAACACTCTTTCACCGGTTATCCTTTCCGGTTGTCACACACATCTATCGTAACGCAGACGCAGTAGTCGTGTACGGCGAGCATACCGCGTCATTTCTTCAAACGCTCGGAGTGGAGAGCCATCGCGTGTTTCGCGCGTGGCAGGCGGTTGATAATTCGCTCCATGCACGCGAAGTCTCGGATGACGAACTCATGAAAGTCAGGCGGGAGGTTCATAGTAAAGAGAGAAAGATTATCCTGTTCGTCGGGCGCATGGAAGAACACAAGGGGCTGGAATACCTTGTGAGTGTCCTCCCGCGCGTGATGAAACAATGCAATACAGTGTTTGTTGCCATCGGTACCGGTTCATTCGCAGCGACCATGGAACAGCAACTTCTCGCTTCCGGTGTTACGGATTTCCATTTTATCGGCTACGTTCCCAATGACCGTCTGGCGGCATACTATAAGGCCGCAACTGTTCTCGTTCTTCCCTCGGTTACCACACGCGATTTCAAAGAGCCATGGGGACTTGTTGTGAATGAGGCGATGAATCAATCGTGTCCGGTGATTGCGACAGACGCTGTTGGCGCCGCGATGGGGGGCTTGATCAAGAACAGGGTCAACGGACTCGTCGTGCCGGAACGGAACGCCGCCGCCCTGGGGAAGGCGCTGATGGAAGTGCTTCACGATGAGTCTTTGCGTCAAACACTCTCGGCGAACGCAAAAGCAGAAGTGGGTACGTGGACATATGAACGGATGGTCTCGGGCTTCGACGCGGCAATCCGGTTTGTTACGCGAGGGCGCACGTGAACCCGAAGCGATTGAAGGATGATGAGAGCAAGGCGATTATCCGCGGAATGCTGGACACGTTCTATTCAAGCAAACCGCCCGAGTATGATTTGTTGAACCGGGCCCAGGACGAGTATGACGCGTATGCGAACATCGTGGCAAAGTATGGAAAAAAACAAGGAAGCGTTCTTGATTTCGGGGCGGGAACGTGGCGAAGCCCGGCGACCCTTTCCAGGAAGCAATTCTCCGCGGTAACAGCATGCGATTTCTTTTCTGATGATGAACTTGTTCTCTACCCGGCAAAAACGGCGGGCCTGCCGGTTTCGTTTGTTCGGTATGACGGCAAGACCCTTCCTTTCGCGGATTGTTCATTCGACGTCGTGTCGTCGCTCTGCGTTCTCGAACACGTTCTGGACGTTGACCATATTCTGGCCGAACTCCACAGGGTCTTGCGGCCCGGAGGAGTGTTTATCGTGATGGGCCCGAATTGGAGCGGTATCAACAACCCGATCAGAGGTTTGGTCAAGACGTTGCAGAGACAACGCTACTGGCACTATGAGAATGTGCTCGATGCTCTTGCCGGTATTCCGCGGGTCTTCCTCTGGACGCTGGAGGTGATTGCATCAGGTGAGCCGCGCTTTCTTCTGATTCATCCACGGACACACAACGGAGCGATTCATTTCCAAACAGGGGATGATGATTGCGTCCATCTCTGTCATCCCGTCTCTTTCAAACGGTGGTTCAAACAAAAAACTTATAAGATGCTTCATTACAATAGGGGAGAAGGGAATTCAACCCTCGCGCGGTACTTCAATACGGTGA
>CAZJYO010000211.1:0-5025 GCA_964550275.1 uncultured Chitinophagales bacterium | reverse complement strand
AAGTTGTCGATATCAGAGGGATGGGCTTCATGCTGGGATGTGAGCTAAAATCGGACGCCTCAAAGATTGTGGAACTTGCTTTGGAAGACGGTGTCCTCCTGAATGTTACAAATACCAATGTTGTTCGTTGGCTACCCCCGTTAATTGCTGAAAAAGGGCATATTGACCAAGCGGTATCAACATTTCAATCAAATCTAAGGAAATTGCAACCGCTTTAACTAAAAGGCGTTGTACTACCTGTTTCAACGTCCACAAGAAAATCCTTCCACAACTCTTGACATTGAGCAAAATCTCCTGTTATATTCCAACCGCTTTTACAAACTAACGTTCAACATTTCGGAGGTTCTGTTATGATGAAACGCCTTGCTACAACTGCAATCGTATTGGCGATTGTGAGTAGTAACGTTTTCAGTCAGGCAAAGAATGGCGGTATTGCCCGGCAGATTGCGATGGGTGGATCCAATGTCGGTACCAGTCTTGTTCTCAATCCCTTCATGATGGACGATCCGGCGTTGATGTACCTTAACCCTGCCTATCAGGCAATGTACAAGGATTACGGTTGGTTGAATGTTGCAGGTGGGGCTCTTACAGGTCTTGCTGCAACTCCGGGAACTCCTGATAACGGATATGGTCATCAAAACGCTGGTATCTCCTTCGCGCTGAACAACGAATGGGCGCTCGGTATGATTCTGAGCTACGATCCTTCGTTCGCCGGTCCGGTTGCAAGTCTGCTTTCCGGCTCCACTGTGCCGGGTGTTGGAACGCTTCCCCCGTTCATCACATCACGCACGCCGCAGGCAATTCCCCCTATTGCGAACACATGGGAACTTGTCACGTCGTATGATGCCGGTGACATGGATTTCGGTGTTGGTTTCATGTACGGTTCGTCAAACCGGGAAACGAAGACTTCAGCGACCGGTGGGACTTCGACCGAAACTGAGGCCTCATCGAGCGTCATGGGATTCCGCGCAGGCGTGAACATGGATCTCGGCTCGGGAAATTCTTTTGATGCAGCGGCGTCTTTCCGCCTGGATAACGCGACTGACGATGTGAAGCCAAGCACCGGCGGCACAAGTGAATACTCGGCAAGCGGAACCGAGATCATGCTCACCGCGCGATCAAAGTGGAAGGTGTCGAACAAGTTCAGCTTTGTTCCCTACGCTTCGTTTGCGACGGTCTCTGCTGAACCAAAAGAAGATGCGATTCCGACAGGTGGAACACCGGTGGCATTTTCAGAGAAATTCACCGGTACAGCAATCGCAGTGGGCGCAGGCGGTGAGTTCCGCACGCCAACATTTTATCTTGCCGGCGGGTTGAGCTACCAAACGGCCAGTGCGGAGCTCGAAGTAACTCCGACAGGTGCCCCGGGGACAACCACGGAACTGAGCTACACTGCAATTCCGGTGTTCAATGTCGGTGGCGAGTGGTGGTTTACCGACTGGATGGCAGGACGCGGAGGTTACTACCGGGCTCTTGCATCCACGAAGACTGAAACATCATCCCCGACTGGCTCATCGGAGACCACGGTGACCATTCCGCATAGCTTCATTGCGGGTATCGGTGCTTTCGGCCCGGCAAACTATGACGGCCTTGTGACGCTCGGTCTTGGCTTCCGTTTCGGCGGCTTCGCACTTGATGCGACAGTGAGTGAAGAAGCGCTTCGCCGCGGTCTTGGCCTCGTTGGTTCACAGGACAACATCAACACCTTTGGTTATATAACGACCAGCTTCAACTTCGAATAATCTCCAATGGGCGTTATGCCTGTTCAAGGCGGCCGATGCAACATCGGTCGCCTTTTTTATTATCTTCATTGAACTAGCGATCGCATTTCCCAGACTATGACTCATCAGTTCGATTTTCTCGTCCTTGGAAGCGGCATAGCCGGACTTTCCTACGCCCTGAAGGTTGCACGACACGGAAGTGTTGCAATCATTACCAAGAAGGAACGTGCCGAGTCCAACACGAACTATGCTCAGGGCGGCATCGCGGCCGTCATGTCCGGACTTGATTCCTTCGATCTCCATGTTTCTGATACTCTTGCGACAGGCGTCGGCCTGTGCCACAAGGATGCAGTGGAAATCATGGTAAGGGAAGGCCCGGCACGTCTCCAAGAGCTCATCATGCTGGGCGTGGAATTCACAAAACATGGGGAATCCCTTGATCTCGGACGCGAAGGCGGCCACTCCGTCAACCGCATTGTGCATGCCCAGGACCTTACCGGCCGGGAAATTGAAAGAGGGTTGCTGGCGGCGATTGCCGCATCCCCGAATATCACCGTGTTTGAGAATCATGTCGGCATTGAATTGCTCACGGAGCACAACACCGCAAAAGGAATTTCTTCAAAGCAGGGGATTCATTGCTGGGGTGCGTATGTTCTGGACGTGAAGGAGAACCGGGTCGAGTCGTTTCTCGCCAATGTTGTCATGCTTTGTACGGGCGGGCTTGGACAAGTCTATCTTCATACAACGAATCCGCACATTGCCACCGGGGATGGCGTTGCGATGGCACACAGGGCTGGAGCGAGAATTGCGAACATGGAGTTCGTTCAATTTCATCCTACGACATTGTACAATTCCGGTTCGCCGTCATTTCTTATTACTGAGGCAGTCCGTGGTTTCGGCGGTATCCTGAAGACCAAAAACGGTCATCCCTTTATGAAGCAGTATGACCAGCGTGAATCTCTTGCCCCGAGGGATGTTGTGGCGTATGCCATCGATACAGAGCTGAAGAAAAGCGGAGAGGGGTACGTGCTCCTGGATTTGACTCACTTGGACCGTCAACACCTCATAGATCATTTCCCCAATATCTATGCGCGGTGTCTTCAGTCATACAAGCTGGATATTACCCGTGAGCCCATTCCTGTTGTTCCCGCCGCCCATTATTCGTGCGGAGGAGTCGTCACCGATGTCAACGGCTGCACCTCTATTGCAGGATTGTATGCTTCGGGCGAAGTAAGCATGACGGGAGTTCATGGCGCGAACCGGCTCGCGAGCAATTCCCTGCTGGAAGCTCTGGTGTTTTCGCATCGCGCAGCGGAGCATGCCATAAACGCAATTCAAAAACTCCGTGAGCCGATTCCTGAAATCAAAGAGTGGGATGACAGCGGTACGTTGAACAGCGAAGAATGGGTCCTTGTATCGCACGACCGGAGGGAAATCCAGCAGGTCATGTGGGACTACGTTGGCATTGTGCGTTCCAATCTGCGGCTTGAACGCGCACGCCGCCGGCTTGAACTGATTCGCGATGAGATTGAAACCTTCCACAAAAAGACGCGGGTTACGGAAGGGCTCCTTGAACTGCGAAACCTTGCATTGTGCGCACGCCTGATTGTAGAGTCCGCAGTCAAGCGAAAAGAGACGCGTGGTTTGCACGTAACAACTGATTACCGGCAACGGAACGATGACGCGTTTCTCCGCGATACCGTCATCGAGTAGCTTGTTTGATGCAACGTCAGTATATTGACGTCAGTTTCTTCCGCATTTCAGATAACAACCTCAATGAATTCAGATAAACCACATTGTCATTGTGCGGTGTTCGGCGTGTACGGACATCCTTCAGCGTCGCAGTTGACATACTACGGGCTCCTTGCCCAACAACATCGCGGCCAGGAGGGCTCGGGGATTGTAACCTGTGAGCGTGAGGCGAAAACAGGCAGACCGCGGTTCCTGGCGCACAGGGATTTCGGCCTCGTCAACGACGTGTACCGCGACGATCGCGTGCTCACAGAGCGCTTGCGCGGTTCAATGGCAATCGGCCACAACCGCTACTCAACGGCGGGCGCAGCCGACAACAAAGCAAACATTCAGCCCTTCACCGTCATTTACAAAAACGGCAACGTCGCTGTTTCCCACAACGGGAACCTGACGAACTTCAAAGTTCTCCGTCAGCGTTTGCAGGATGAAGGCACGATTTTTCAAACGACCTCCGACACGGAAATTATTCTGCACCTTATTGCGCGCAGCAAGGAGTCAAAGCAGATTGACCAGATCCGCGATGCGCTCTCCCAAATTCGCGGTGCGTTCTCGCTGGTGTTCATGACGGATAACGCCATCATCGCCGCAAGAGATCACGGCGGTTTCAGGCCGCTGGCCATCGGCAAGCGCGGTGATACGTTCTTTGTTGCTTCCGAGACCGTCGCCTTTGATATCATCGACGCGGAATATGTCAGGGATGTCGAGCCGGGCGAGGTTATCGTTCTTGATGAGCACTCCAAGAAGGCGGGAGAGGTAACGTCGCTCAGAATTGACAGCCGGAAATCTGCACATCATCCATGTATATTCGAATACATTTATTTCTCGCGGCCGGACAGTCAAATTTTCGGACATAGCGTTGACAAGGTTCGCCGCAAGCTGGGGAAGAATCTTGCAAAGTCGAAACCGGTAACCCCGAATGACCCGGGGGAAAAGCAAGTCGTTATCAATGTTCCCGATTCAAGCAACACTGCAACCATGGGGTTTGTACAGCAAACAAAGAAAGACGGGGGCAACGCAAAGCTGGAAATCGGTTTGATACGCAGTCACTACATCGGGCGGACGTTCATTCAGCCGAAACAGGACGTTCGGGAGAACAAGGTGAAGACGAAGTTCAACACGGTGAAGGGCGTTCTGAGGGACAAAGTTGTTGTGATTGTTGATGATTCGATTGTGAGGGGGACAACATCGAAACAGCTTGTGCAGTTGATTCGCCAGGCCGGGCCAAAGGAAGTCCATTTCAGAGTAACATCGCCGCCGATCAAGTATCCTTGTCATTACGGCATGGATTTCCCCACACCATCAGAGTTGATCGCGAATCAATGCGGCGGGGACGTCAGGAAGGTCGAAAAGGAGCTTGGCGTGGACAGTCTGGAGTACCTCGAAATGGACGAGTTGATTGCCTCGGTTCCCGATGACTCGCAATACTGTACGGCCTGTTTCAGCGGCAACTATCCTGTGCCGATTGATGACAGCCAATCGAAGCTTGGACACGAGGGGTGATGGCTCCGGGCGATACCATCAATCGCTTTTTTACTGTCTCCAATATCCTCAG
>CAZJYO010000210.1:0-5053 GCA_964550275.1 uncultured Chitinophagales bacterium | reverse complement strand
AAAGGTTTCGTGGTCAAACACAGGATTCTCTATCACTTGGCTCTCCGGACCGATACCGTAGTACTTGTCAACATACCTTCCGAAACTGAAATCCGAATACACATAGTATTCTTTCCCTATGTAAAACTCGGGCTTGATGGTCACATCATACTGATCGTTGACGGTATAATAAAATGACGGAGTGATGCTACAGGGCTTGATCGTTGAATCACTGAAAGGTCGGAAGTAGATGAACGCCCCCACGCCAAACGCCAGACTTGTTTCAGGCGATGAAAAAACATACGGGTACGCCAGCCAGCCGAACTTGTCTTGCCCGGTGGTTTCGGAGACTTGACTGTCTTGCCCGTACACGGAACAAACCAAGAAGAGAACCATGAGCGTATTCCGCGCCGCAATGACGTGGATGCAGGTCCATTCTTTGGTCATGTTAGTTTGGTTTGCGAGAGTTGATAAAAGATGAACGGAGCAGTCGTGTGACCACCCCGTTCACGTAACATTGTGTTGCGTCAAGCGGCGCTCCGTATGGCAGCGCTTGTGCAGGTGAATCAGTGTTGCGCCCAAGCAAATCCCACGCTGATTCCCCAGTATCCCACTTCAAAATTTCGACCGGCAATACTCTCGCCACTCAATGCAACATTGTATTTCGCCGCCAAGAGCAGGAGTGTGTTCCGTTGCAGTGGGACAGCTACGCCAACTTCAGGCGCCATCGCCCATTCAAAGCTATCACGTTCCAACACGCGTATGCCCATATCGAACCGCTGGCTCACATACATTCCGCCGAAGTTCATGCCGATAAACGGCCTCGTCCCTCCCCGGTCTCCCAGATAGTAATGTGCATTGAGCATCATCGGAAACGCATTGACATAGCGGTCCTGAGTTCCACTCGCAGCGCCGCTTTCCAGCTGCAGCGTCTCGTTGGTTCGCTCATAAAACACGTGCCAGCCGAGTGTTGCACCGACGGTGACGTCTTCTTTCATGGCCGTCCGGAATGTCATCCCGAATCCGCGCCAGCTGATCTCATCAGTGTACTCTTTCAGGTCACCGGTGGGAAACGAAACGTCATACGTAAGTCCGGTGTACCATCGTTGTGCATAACCGGATGAAGGCAGTAAGAACAAGGCGCTCAGGAGCGCAGTAACAAGGATGGTTTTCATGCGCGTCGTTTTCATTTACCTTCTCCAAGATAGGGGGATTGCTGGAAAGCCTGGTGGATACCGTTTTCGACTCTCGCGGAGAGACTGGCGGAAGTGGACCCTTCAAGAACGCCGTTCAATCCCGCAACCCAGATAGCGGGCGCCTGGGTTCCGATTGTTGCTCTGTCCAACATCACGATGATAAGCGAGCCCGTTTCATAGGAGTAGGCAACCGGGTAACACCAGCCCCAGTAGTAAGGATAATACGCCGGGTAACAGCTCCCCCCAACCCATGTTGTTTGGTTCTTGAAGACGAGAAGCAGAACATCTGCCGTGCTTGTGTCGGCAACGGTAAAGCCATAGTCCTGCATGTGCTGGTTAATATCCGCAATGATGTTCTGAGCGGCAGGATCATTCTGAATGGTCTCATCGCTCAGATCGAAAATCATCGCAGGCAGCGCGTATGTGAGCTTCGTTGCAAAGTTGGTACCGGGTTTGAAAAATGTTGCGACTACATCGAGATCAGAAACGGTCAGCTCGTCGGCCGGATAACATCCGCCGAGAACAACCACAAAAGCCGTTACAATGGCAAGAACCCATAACGCGGGCTTCTTTTCCCTGGAAATCATTAATCATCCCTCCTTGGTTGGTAATGTTCAGAAATCTCTACCGGCGCAGGCCTTATCTTCTACGTGGAAACGCGGTAAGTGTTGGCTACATCGATGGTTGCCAACTTACTAAGATTGGGTTACATATTCAAGCATTTGGAAGATGGAGAGCGCTCCTCTTCCCATTTTGTTTTCGACACTTTTGGAAGGTCATTGTTCCGTGGTTCCTACAAGAGCAATTTCGCGGCTCCATCGATCACCTCTTCAAGAGAGACCATCGTCAGGACCAAAGGCAGGAATGGGGCCAACACCATGATGCCAAGCTGGATGACAGCCCTTCTGCTGATGGGAAGAATCTCCATCTCCTTGATGACTTGATAGCTGTTCCCCAAGTCCGCAAGGGATTGAATATCAGAACTGCCGAGAAACGGCTCGCGTTGTGAAGCAGGTGATTCTTTCCACTTCTTCCAGAAATCGCTGACGTAGGCGTTTGCCATCGCACCGTACTCGTGTGACATTTTCCGCCGGACCGCGATGAGTTGAGAGCTGAAGAGTGCCAGCGGGAGAACGACAACCAGCACTAACGCGAGAACTATTGCGACAACCTCAACCTTGAACTCAGGAAGCATTGCTCCTTCGTGCCAAATCGAGTCTGCAATGATCGAAGACGCAAAAAAGGAATGTGCCAGCAAGAGGGGCGTAAATGCGAACGCACTTCCGGTGAGGAAACCCAATCCACCGGCGCGATCGGGGTGCAGGGCACTCACCCGCAGATGCAGTCGCGAGACCTTGAACGAAAACATATACCACAAAAAGAGACGTATGTACCACAGAAACGAGACGAAGCGGAAGACGGGACGACCAATCAAAGCATACCAATACCCGGCGCCGGTAACGTGCATTTCGCCTGCGGTACCTGTTCCGTACCATGTGGAAACCGTCCAAGCCACGGCGTCGCTCCAGAACAAGTACCCGCCTGCAACAACCCAGAGGAGAGCCAACAGTTCCGGAACAATTGAAGTCCGCCACCGCCTCGTGTGTTCAAGAATGGACTCATATCGGAATTGTTCCTCGGCGGAGACCAGCCCTCGCCCGGTGAACTGCTTTACCACATTCCTTATCCGTTGCCTGAATACCACTTCGCCTGAAATCAGGAGAGGAATGATCACCAGAAAGCGGACGTGAGCGCCGATGTCCTCAAAAAAGGGATTCTCTACTCCGTCCCAAGCAACGCCACCGGCCACGGAAAGAACTGCGAGAGGAACCCACGTTATGCAGAGGAGAACAACGATCCCATGCCGGACTGTGAACCACGCCGGAGCGAGCCCTTTAAAAAAACGGATGATGGGTCCTGAAGGTGCGAGCGAAAAATCTTCGCCGGTTTCCTGTTGTTGTTCCTGCGCCAATTCTTACTCCGGTTTCAAATCAGTTTCCGCCGCCCAAACTAAACACCAAGCCGCCGCCAAGTCCGAACTGGTACATCGTGGAGTACGATGAGATGCCCGCTCCAGCGCCGCCCGTACCGAAATAGAAACCGCCGCCAACAGATTGCACAATGGAGAGCAACTGCGCCTGAAGTTTAATTCCCACTTTTTTCGACGCCCAGATATTCATGCCGGCTTTCGCTCCCCATGCGAAGAAGGTACTGCTCCCGCCATTGCCGGTCCGGGGATTGGTAACATCCACTATGCTCATACCCGCCATTCCGCCAAAGAAACCTTCAAGCTTTGAGCCGGGCTTTGCAAAATATTTTGTGCCGCCAGCCATGATGAAGTTCAGTCCGAGATCCAATACGGCATTCTGGATGCCAAAATTGTAGTAGGTCATCGGAGCTTCCGTGTCCAGACGCAGGTAGCTGAGTTCCATGCCGACATGGTTTGGCAACATCATCTCGATCCCGCCGCCATACTCGAATCCGCCTTTGATGGTGCCGTTATAGTAGCTCGTGGGATCATAGTAGGAATCAACATCATCATCAAACACATACATGCCGTAGGCGTTGAGGCGAAATTCCTTTTGTTGCGCCATGGCCTGGAACGACATCGTCAGGACAAGTACCAAGAGCAAACGTTTCATAGTTGTTCTCCGTTATGGGAAATTTTTGGATGGATGAACAAAACCGTCTTCATTCCATTACTGATCAATATGCGACTGTGCCTGTTGAAGAAAAGGAATAATTCCCAAAAGACAAAGGACATGAGAGCGGATATCTCAAAACTCATACCCCACATCGAATGTCGTCGTTGTGCTTGATTTGGGCAAGCTTGGGTCCAGAGGTTTGGTATCCACATTGTAGAGGATATACAAGCCCACGGTGAGATCTTTAATTACTTCATGATAGAAATCGAGGCGAAAGTCCAGGCGGTTGCGGTTTGCAACGGAGAGACTGTGATAAAAAATCGGCATGACAGAAAGCCGTGTATCGTATTCCGGGATTCCCAAGTCATATCTCACGAGAAGCGGAATTTCAACTTGCAGTGGTCTTGCGGCCTCACCAACAGGAGTTTCATGTTGGAGAGCAATGCCGGACAACAGACTGAGATCCATGGACGGGATGTGCAGAATGCGATACCCGCCCGCGCTGATCGAGGTAAGACGCGCACTCACGCCTACTGAGGGAATTTTTTGGTAGAGGAAGTATTGAAGCGCGAGCCAAGTTATATCGAACGTGAGCTGATCACCGAGGCCACCTTCCAAACGGTCAATATTAAAACCCTCACGATTGGCATCGCTCATGATTACGGACAAGTGTTCAAAGGCATAATTCTCTTCTGTCGTATATCCGGCTGCTTGCTGGAAACTTAACTGTATGCTGGTTCCCGTCGAAGCCGAAAACCCGATTCCCACATTTCCATCAAGCTGATCCACAAACTTTACGTCCACACCTTTGATGAGCACAACATCTTCAAGCGCAAAACCTGACGGACCCGATAAGTGACCCGTCCCCTTCGTTCCCGCGGGGACGGTTCGCATTCCGGGAGGCCCTCCGGCCTACCCCCGCAAGGGTCCGCTCGATGCGTCGCATCGCGATCGTCAATCAGAAGGGTGGATGCGGGAAGACCACGACCTCGATCAACCTCGCCGGCCTCTTCGCCCGGCGGGGTCTCCGCACGCTCCTGGTGGACATGGACCCCCAGTCTCACTGCGCCGCAGGTCTGGCGATCCCCGAAGGGCGGATCGACCAGGACATCGGCGACGCCATGCTCGCCCCCGACCCGGACCGCCTCGACCCCGCCCGCCTGCTCTGGCGGGTCAGCCGCAACCTCGACCTCGCCCCGAGCCGCATGAAGCTCGCCGGGCTCGAGGCCAGCC
>CAZJYO010000209.1:0-5094 GCA_964550275.1 uncultured Chitinophagales bacterium | reverse complement strand
AGAAGCTGATCCTCCGGATAGGATACCTCAAGATAGACGTAATCAAAAAGCTTCATGCTTGAGATGTTCACAACGCCGGTGTTGGCTTTCTCAATCTCAAAAATGTCCCCCACCTCAAGCGGAAACTCGCGCAGAACAGAATAGTCCTGCGTACGAATTCCTCCCTGGACATCAAGACGCTTGATGATTCCTTCATCGAGGCGAACATTCAACCGGCCTGACGTTGAATCAAACGCCGCTGTCTTGATACGCGCAAGAGAGTACCCGCGTGTCCTGTATGCACGGAGAACATCCTCAAGACCTCGTTCAATCTTCAACGGGTCAACCGGCTGATCAAGCAACGGAGTGAATATTCCATGAAGCGAGTCTGCAGAGACCGCCGAGCATCCTTCGAGATGAACATCACGAAGAACAAATGGCGACGACGCAACGGCATCACTCTCCGGTTTTTGAAAAGATGAATTCTTCCCGGAATAAAGCGCAAGAATGGATTGAATGGCTTTCTCCGCGGCTTCCTCTCCCCGCACAATCATAGAATCCAGGCCCGAGAAATCCGACGCGAGATGGCGCCTGATATCCGGCGTGATGACAACATCCGCATCGGCCAGCTGGCGTTCATTTCCTGCTTGCATCATGATGCCCATGATCTGGTCCGCGGTTTCCCACGGAGCATTGATTTCGTCCTTGTTCCGAAGACTGCTTGTTGAGTTCACAGCAATAACGATATCGTATCCTTCCGCTCTTGCAATATCAACGGGGATATTCGTCACAATGCCTCCGTCGATCAATTGCAATGAATCCCGCTCGACGGGTTCAAAAAGAAGAGGAACTGTTGTACTCGCACGAAGCGCTTCTGCAAGCGAACCGCTGTCAAGGATGACTCTTCTTCCGGATACGAGATCGGTAGCATCGGCACGGAAGCGGATTTTCAGCGCGTCAAATGAAGGATCAGGATGATACAATGACTGCAGCGCGATCGTATTCAGGAAGTCGGTCAGGCGCTGGCCGGAGGAAACCGCGGAAGGAATCACCGGCTCCAACCCTTGAAAGCGCACCGCAATGAAACTCCTGTCGTCAGCGATCTTTTGGTCAATGAACCGGTCGCGCCTGCGGGTTTCATCGCTGAGCGAAAGAATCTCATCCCAGTTTGTGGAAAGCGCAAGCGATTCGATTTCGGCGGCAGTGTACCCGGAAGCATAGAGTCCGCCTACCACGGCGCCGAGACTGGTTGCCGCTATGAAGTCCACCGGAATGTTGTATCGCTCCAGTGTTTTGAGAACGCCGATCTGCGCTATACTGCGGGCGCCGCCGCCGCTCAAGACAAGGGCAACTCTGGGTCTCCGTTGCACGGGATGCGGAAAGAGACCTCTTCCCGAGAGAGATGGATCAACGGAAAAAACAACGTCGTGTGGGGACTGGGCAACAAGGGAAACCGGGAGAACCGCACCCGGCATCAACAACACAATCAGCAGTCTGCGAAAAACACGTAGCGGCAATGATCGTTTTCTAGTGTGATGAATGCGAAAAATGTATCAGTTTTAACGGGGAAATGCAATCGCATTACGGTTGCTTTTCAATCCCGATTTGTCCTATATTTTTTCAGATGAACCACGACGAAACGCCTCTTCACGTCAACACCGCAGAGGTCCATGACTTTTCTTAATCCCTTCCTTCTCTTCGGGCTGTTGGCAGCGGCGATTCCCCTTATCATCCATCTTCTCAACCTTCGCAAGCTCAAGACGATAGAATTCAGCACGCTTCGCTTTCTCAAGGAGCTTCAGCGGACGAAAATGCGGCGCGTCAAGATCACGCAATGGATTCTGCTCGCGTTGCGGACGTTGATGATTATCGCGCTTGTGTTCGCGTTTTCGCGTCCGGCGTTGCGCGGTTCATTTGCCGGTGATCTGGGAGGCCGCGCCAAAACAAGCATGGTACTTCTGCTGGACGATTCTCCAAGCATGACGACAAGAAACGCGGGGGGCATGCTGTTCGATCAGACCAAACGAATGGCCCTGGACGTTCTGAGTCTTCTCAAGGAAGGCGATGAAGCGTTCGTGGTAAAGCTCTCCGACGTCGAAAGGCAGGCGAACGCTGTCCGATCCGCCCAGGAGGCCGGCACAGCACTTGAGGAAATGAAACCCGCAGAGATGCACGTATCCTACCGCGACGCGTTCGGTATTGCGGCCAGAATTCTCGACGAAGCAAAGAATCTCAACAAGGAAACCTACCTTTTCACCGATGGCCAGGCGTCGCATTTTGCGTTCCAGGGAGAACACCGGGACAGCACAGATTTGTTTGCCGATAATGTTCGCGTCTTTGTTGCCGGTCTGGATCCGGGCGCACGGAACAACGCTGCAAACACAGAACTGACCGTACAATCAAGAATCATCCTGGAGAACAAGCCGGTTGTGTTCACAACCACCACGCGCAGCTTCGGCACCGCCCCCCTGGCAAACAGCTTGATGGGCGTGTACGTTGAAGGGACTCGTGTCGCGCAACACCTGTTGAATATGTCTGCAGGAAGTTCCGCGGTCTCCTCATTTTCCATCAGTCCGAAACACCGCGGGGTTATCACAGGGTACACCCAGCTTGATGATGACTTTGAACCGGACAATCGCCGGTATTTCACATTCACGGTTCCTGAACGCGTTGATGTTCTTCTTGCCGGCTCGAACGAGGATACACGATTTATGTCTCTCGTGTTACGCGCCGGACTGGACTCTTCGCGACAAGGGCTCATCAACGTTACCTCCGTTCCGGAACAACAGTTCGCGGCAATGGATCTTTCAAAGTTTGACGTTGTTGTGTGCTGTGCCATCAGGGATTTTTCAAGCGGAGAATCGGAACGACTCGCCAGGTTTGTCCGGGCGGGCGGCGGATTGATTATTTTTCCCGGCGGGGAGGTTCTGGTCGAGAACTATAATACAGGTCCGCTGAAAGGGCTTGGCATTCCGCGGATGGACAAGCCGACGACCTCGGGTCAGCAGGAGCAGGGCTTTGTTTCCTTTGACAGAATTGACTTCGCCCATCCCGTCTTTGCCGGACTGTTCGAGGAAACCCGGGAAAAAACAAAGCGCCAGCCAACGGTTGAATCGCCGCGCGTGTTTTCTTCATTGAAGACAACACCGGGCGTCAACGGAAATGAAATTATCCGCCTGTCTGATGGTTCGGGGTTCCTCACAGAATATCCGGCAGACTCCGGCAACGTATTCCTGTTTTCGATTGACGCGGGACTCGGCTGGTCTGATTTCCCAACGAAGGGAATCTTCGCGCCATTGCTGTATCGTTCGGTTTTGTATCTTGCGACAATGGAAAACTCGAACCCCTCCTTTCTTGTGGGCAATGAAATTACGGCGCGTGTCCGCCTGCGCCAGAATGACGAACAGGGAAATTTCGTTCTCCGGTCGCCCTCGGGCATTGAGGAACGTATTCTTCCCCAGCGGACAGGTGGAGGAACCGCCACGTTCATCATACCGCGCGCCATGGAATCAGGCCCGTATGAAATTCGTCAAAGCGGTTCCACCAATCGCAGCGGCCCTTTGTATGCGGCGGCGGTGAATGTTGACCCGCGTGAATCCGATTTGCGTCAAGCTTCAGACGATGACATGAAAAAGTTTTTTGATGACATAGGCCTGACCCCGGCACAAGTGACGAACCTCCGTTCCGGCCAAACCATCAACGCGGCAATTCTCGAATCCCGTTTTGGCGTTGAGTTGTGGAAATACTTCCTTGTGCTTGCTCTTGTGTGCGCCCTGGCTGAAATGATGATCAGCCGTGCGCGCACGTCTGACGGACCGGAGTCCAACCATGCAAATGTTTGACACCGAACGGCGTGAGCGCGCGGTTCTGGTCGGCGTTGTTACGCCATCGGCCCGAAGATCGCGCGTCGAAGAATCCCTGGATGAGCTCGCGCTGCTCGCGGACTCGGCAGGCGCGGATGTTGAACACCGCATCATCCAGGAGCGACAAAGTATTGACCCTGCCCAGTTCATCGGAAGTGGAAAAGCGGAAGAGATCGGCGCGTTGGTTGAGGGCGAGAAGATCGACCTTGTTATTTTTGACGACGACCTTTCGCCCGTACAGGTCCGAAATCTGGAGCGCGTCATCAAGTGCAAGATTGTGGATCGCAGCGGAATCATCCTTGACATTTTTGCATCCCGTGCGCGCACAAGTGAAGCAAAGACGCAGGTCGAAGTTGCCCAACTTCAGTACATGCTTCCGCGGCTCACACGGCAATGGACACACCTCTCGAAGCAGTTTGGCGGGATCGGCACCAAGGGCCCCGGCGAAACCCAGATCGAAACTGACCGGCGCGCGATCCGCTCGCGGTTGAGTCATTTGCGCGGAAAACTGACGCGCATCAGCAAGGAACGGGCGGTTCAGCGCAAAGGCCGCGAACAGCTTCCGCAAGTGGCGCTGGTCGGATATACCAATGCAGGGAAGTCAACTCTGCTCCGGCATTTCACTCAGGCGGATGTTCTGGTCGAAGATAGATTGTTTGCCACGCTGGACTCAACGGTCCGCCTTGTGACGCTTTCAGCGGCACACAGGATCCTTCTTTCCGATACTGTTGGATTTATCCGCAAGCTTCCGCACCATCTTGTGGCTTCCTTCAAAAGCACACTTGATGAAGTAATACACGCGGATATTCTTTTGCATGTGGTTGATGTCAGTCATCCGCTTTTTGAGGAACAGATTGCCGTCGTGGATGAAACTCTGCTGGATCTTGGGGCACAGGGAAAGCCGACTGTCATGGTGTTCAACAAGGTTGACCGGCTGGAAAACCGTTCATTGATAACACGGCTTGGCCAACAACACGAGAATGCGGTGTTCATTGCGGCAGCAAGGGGAATTAACATCGGGGCGCTCGAGGCGCAAATCACCAAGCTGCTTGATGCAAATATCTCAGAACAGACAATGACGTTCAGCCAGAGTGACTATCAGATTATCTCTGAAATTCATGACATGGCGGAAGTGCTGGAAAAGCAGTACAATAACGATGAGATAACGATCCGGTTTAGGATCAACACGATTCACGCTGACCGGCTGAAGAAGGTGCTGGCAAAAAGGACATCAAAGCATCGGCGATAAAAT
>CAZJYO010000208.1:2925-5095 GCA_964550275.1 uncultured Chitinophagales bacterium | reverse complement strand
TTGCGGCGAAGTTTGGCTTCCCTCACTACGTGCTGGATTTCAGCGAGCGGTTTGGGCTCGAGGTGATTGATAACTTTGTTGCCGAGTATCTTGCCGGACACACTCCCAATCCGTGTGTTATCTGCAACCGCCACATCAAGTGGGAAGAATTACTGAAGAAGGCAGGGTCTCTCGGCGCAGGGAAGATCGCAACGGGGCACTATGCAAAGGTCAACCAGAATCCGGAGAACGGCCGCTACTATATTTCCCGCGGCCGCGATGAATCAAAGGATCAGTCGTACGCGCTCTGGGGACTTACACAGGAATCTCTCAGCCGGACAATCTTTCCACTCGCGGATATGGTTAAGACAGAGTCGCGTGAACTCGGTACGCGTCTCGGCCTGGAAAAAATGAACAAGCCGGAGAGCTACGAGATTTGCTTCATTCCTGATGATAACTACGAGCGCTTTCTCAAGGAGCGTGTTCCGAAGTTGGCGAATGAAGTCGCTGATGGCGAAGTGGTTCTCGATGGCGAAGTTGTAGGGAAGCATCGCGGATTTCCGTTTTACACAATCGGCCAGCGTCGTGGACTTGGTGTGTACCGCCCTGATCCGCTTTACGTAACGAATATTGACGCAAGCAATAACAAGATTGAAATCGGAACGGAAGATCGTTTGTACAAGTCGGGATTGATTGCCGGCAAAGTGAACATGCAGAAGTTTGCTTCAGCGGCTGAACAAAATCGCGTTCTTTGCAAGATCAGGTACAAGGACCCAGGCAATTGGGCAACGATCGAAGACCTTTCCGATGGGCGCGTGCGCGTGATGTTTGATGAACGCAAACGCGCAATTACACCGGGACAGTCGGCAGTGTTCTATGATGGCGATGACATTGTGGGTGGCGGCATTATCGAGGAAGTAATCGGGTGAACAAGTCGGAAGAACAGATTCGCACGATGCTCAAGACTTGGAACCGCTTTCCCGCGACGGATGAAGCCGACTTCAGCTGTCTTGTCCGCGAAGTCTCAGACGCGCTAACCCGGGGGACCGACGAAGCGGAACTGGCTCTCGTAATTCACAATGAGTTCTATAATCACTTCGGAACGCAGGGCCCGCGCGGAGAGGTTCAGGATGTTGCCGAAGAGATTCTCATCTGGTGGAATACACACAATCATCAGCCCTCATGATCATCACACCCAAGTTTGTCGCCATCTCGGGCCTTGTAAGCGTTCTTATCATGACCATTGCTTTTGGTTTAACGCTCTTCAAGCTTGCTCCTGAAGAATATATCGTTCCGCTTTTCATTGTCGCCTTTCTTGCATTTGCGGTAAGAATTGTGACACGGATTCTGTTCAAGCGACAGCAGAAACGGTTTCAGTCGGAAGAAACCACAGCGGATTCAGACGAATGATTCGTTTCGGTATTCTCGGAACTGCGCGTATAGCGCGTGCGTTCTTTCGCGAGCCGCTGGAAGGCGTTGAGATTGTCGCGGTTGCCAGCCGGGATATTGGCAAAGCCCGCGCATTCGCATCAGAATTGGGCATCAGAAAAGCGTATGAGGGGTACGAAACGCTTCTCGCCGATCCCGAAATAGACGCAGTGTACATTCCTCTTCCGCAGCATCTCCATGCAGAGTACGTTGTCAAGGCGGCAAAGGCGCGCAAGCACGTTCTTGTGGAGAAGCCGGCCGCGTTGAATGCACGCGAAGTCAAGGTGATGACCTCAGCGTGTACGAAGCATGGCGTTTTGTACATGGAAGCATTCATGTATCGGTTCCTGCGCATTCACAATCGAGCGAAGGAACTTGTCACAAGCGGAGCGATAGGCGAACTGCGCCACATTGATTATCACTTGTGCTTCAATGCGTGGGCGCGTGGGTTGGAAGGGTTCCGGATGAAGCGCGAACAGGGCGGAGGAGCGTTATACGACCTTGGCATTTATGCAGCGGATTTTCTCCGCTTTATCACGAACCATGAACCGAAACTTGTGAAGGCGTACATGCGACGTCACAACGGACGCGGCATTGATGTTTTCACGCATGGTATTTTCACGATCGGCAAGGTGGTCGCTAATATCACGTGCGGGTTCCACTGCGATGCGAATTACTACACGCTTGCAGGCGAACTCGGTTCCATTCATTCGCCGGTTGCGCTCTCGGGTCGTCCCGACCAGCACTCACTCTGGCTTCACTT
>CAZJYO010000208.1:0-2825 GCA_964550275.1 uncultured Chitinophagales bacterium | reverse complement strand
GCAATCAACCCGGGAAACACGGCTTCATTCATGTAGAGGTTCTTCTCCAGAAACATGCCGACAAGAATGGCAACTCCTACGCCCGCAAACACAATTCCCCATTTCAGAGAGCTGAGCGGGTTCATCCGTAGAGTTCCTCGCTCGTACATCGCTTTAATGTCTTCTCCCTTGAGGCCCTTTTCGATCATAGTCATTCTTTCCTTGTGGCGCGTCAGGGCTGTGAGGCCCCAAATGGCCCCGATTGTCAGAAAAAAAATGATGGGAATCATTACTTCCAGTCCGTCCATGGCATCTCCCGTAGTGTGTGCTGATTATACTGTTGATATCTTTGTTTCCTTAGACTACAACCTTTCGCCCAGGGTTTCACCCTTGACAAATGAAACAAAACACCTCTTTTTGTAGTCAAAGAGGGCGTGCACAAGAACCGGGAATCCGTGACTGAATCGGATGAAAAAATCATTGGGGACATACGGGCAGGAAATCCTCGCCGCTACTCCGTGCTCTTGGACCGGCACAAGGATCGCGCCATGACTCTCGCGCTGCGCCTTGCCGGTAACAGACATGAGGCGGAGGAACTTGTGCAGGACGCTTTTGTCCGGGCGTACAACAATCTCAATCAATTTCGCGGGGATGCAAAGTTCAGCACATGGTTTTACCGGATACTTTACAATGTCTGTATGACAAAGGTGACGCGCAGACACCCTGCGCAAGAAATGGTAGATGTGGATGATACAACTCTGATGGACAAACTGACTCTGCCGATGCAAGACGGAACACCGCTGGAGCGAATGGAGGATGCAGAGCTTCAGGAAATTATCCGTATGGAAATTGATGCGCTGCCCGAAAAATACAGAACGCATGTCACTCTCTTTTATGTACAGGAAATGAGCTACGAACAGATTGGCGAAGTTTTAGGTTTGCCGGTGGGAACAGTCAAAACAAATCTTTTTCGCGCGCGGACACGCTTGCGCGCGAGTGTGCTCTTAAGACTTCACGATGGGGTAAAAGTCGCATGAGACCGAACGAACAACATTGCACGATGGAAGAGCTCTATCTTCTGATCGATGGAGGACTGAACGCGGAAACTGCATCACAGATGCGAAAGCATTTGCGCGAGTGCCTTGTTTGCGCAGGGAATTACAATTCAGCACTCAAAGTTCATTCTGTTGCGAAACGTCTTCCGCTGGAATCAGCAAGCGCGGACTTGACGCAAAGGGTTCTCTCAACACTCGGCATCGCGCCGAAGTCATCGTTCCTATTTCGCTTGCTCGAGAAATCCGCATACATCTTCGGGCTCATCCTCGTGCTTGGAGTGATGGCAACGGTATTTATTCTGACGGGCGTTGTCGAGATGCAACAGATTCAGGCGGGCGTTTCTCCGGCGCAAAAGGTTTTTTCCCAAACCGGCAGCGCCATAGCTGGCGGGGTTGGTTGGTTCTCACAAATACTCAAAGAGTATCTCCCGTTCGCGTTCAGTTCGGCGACAATGGCAATCTCGGTGTTTACCGCGATTGTAGTGTCCATGCTTGCCATTGCAGACAGGTTTGTGGGGAGGAAGATCGTTCACCGATTGCGGTGAGCGTCCTCAGTTGCGGGTAACTTGCGCGGGTTCCCGGGTTGCGCCCGAAAGGCACTCAGCGTAGTAGTCTTCATACTGGTTCACGATTTTTCTCACGTCAAATTCTTCGGCGCGGTTGCGCGCTGCTTGCCGGAAGAGATCCAGTTTTGAATCGTTCGTCAAAAGATCAATCGCGTACCGTGCCATGCGGTCAATGTCGCCAATCTCCGCAATGAATCCTGTCTGGCCGTGAACCTGAAGTTCCGGAAGTCCGCCCACACTCGAAGAAATCACCGGCACGCCGCACGCCATTGCTTCGAGCGCAGAGAGCCCGAAACTTTCCGACTGGCTCGGCATAAGCATCAGGTCCGCCGCCGAGAGAATGGGCACAAGCTCCTGCTGTTTTCCCAGGAACTTCACATGCTCATGAATGCCGAGTTCACGCACAAGCAATTCGCACGAGGAACGTTCGGGACCGTCGCCTGCCATAATCAGCTTTGATGGAATTCTTTTCCTCACCTGGTCGAATACCCGGACAACATCCAGCACACGTTTCACTGCTCTGAAGTTGGAAATGTGAACCAGAACGCGCTCACCCTTCGGCGCAAACTGTTCGCAGATGTCTTCGCATGCAATCCGCTTGTACTTGTCGATGTCCACAAAGTTGTGGATCACCCGTATGTCTTTGTTGATGCCATAGTTCGTCATGGTTTTTTCACGGAGAAACCGCGAAACCGCTGTGACGCCATCACTCTGTTCAATACTAAATTTCATTACGGGTAGAAAGCTCGGTTCAAGCCCCACAAGCGTAATATCTGTTCCATGCAACGTTGTCACGATCTTGAGGTGGTTACCGACGATCTGTTTTGCAAGGAACGCACTTGTCGCGTGGGGAATGGCATAATGCGCATGAATAATGTCGAGCTTTTCGAATCTTGCCACTTCAACAATCTTGCTCGCAAGTGCGGGAGTGTAGAGCGGAAAATCAAAGAGGGGATAGCTTGCCATTTCCACTTCATGATAAAACACGTTGCCGGAGTAACCGTTCAGGCGCATCGGCATCGCATAGCTGATGAAATGGATTTGGTGGCCTTTGTCGGCGAGTGCTTTACCGAGTTCGGTTGCAACAACACCGGATCCGCCGTAGGTGGGGTAACAAACAATACCGATTTTCATTCCGCAGGGGTTCCTTTCACTGAAAAAGATACCGAATTCAGATTCAAGCCACAAATTCGCAGTGTTTCATGTGCATTGTATCTCAACACCG
>CAZJYO010000207.1:0-5169 GCA_964550275.1 uncultured Chitinophagales bacterium | reverse complement strand
CCGCTGCTCGAGCCGCTGTGCCTCGAGCAGAAACAAGAATCCGGGCACCAGCAGAAAGAGCGAAAGCAAATCCCAGTTGCGAACGCTGAAGAAACGATTGAACTTGAAGAACAACGCGACCGTGAGCATCAAGATATTTGATCTTGCAGGCGCCCTTGTTGATGAGCTTACCGGGTCGGGCATCGGTGGCGTTGATAATGAGATCGCCTGGGATGTGAAGGATGTTCAAAGCGGCGTGTATTTTGCGCGCATCGAAGCGCAGGGTTCCGGCGGAAGCGGGGTTGCGATTGTGAAGGTGGCCGTCGTTAAATGATGTTTCGTATTGCTGCTGTCGTACTATTCCTCTTGGTGTTCACTCCGCTACTCCTGTCCCAGGATGAGTTCTATCATCCCGAGCTTGAGTGGAAAACCATCGAAACAGAACACTTCCTTGTTCATTACCACACAGGTGCGGAACGCACCGGCCGCGTTGTCGCAAAGATCGCGGAAGAGATCTATGAACCCGTGGTGTCACTCTACAACCACAAGCCGGATGAAAAGGTCAGCTTCATCATCAAGGACCACGATGACATCTCGAACGGGGCTGCGTATTTTTACAACAACAAGATCGAAATCTATGCGCCAAGCATGGACTTTGATTTGCGCGGGACGCACAACTGGCTCAGGAATGTCGTCACCCATGAGTTCACGCACATCGTCCAGATTCAAACAGCGATGAAGTTCGGGCGCGGGATTCCCGGATTTTATTTTCAATTCCTTGGCTATGAATCGGAACGGCGCCCGGACATTTTATACGGTTTTCCCAACGTGATTGTCTCGTATCCGTTTTCAGGTTTTGTGGTGCCTGTGTGGTTCGCCGAAGGCGTCGCCCAATACAACCGCACCGATCTTCGCTATGATTTTTGGGATTCCCATCGTGATATGATTCTGCGCTCTTACGCGCTGGACGGCAACATGCTGACGTGGGAACAGATGGGCGTCTTTGGAAAAACAAGTCTCGGGAATGAGTCGTCATACAATGCCGGTTTCGCGTTCGTGAGCTATCTTGCGCGTGTGTATGGTGAAGACAAGCTCCGTGAGATCTCGCAGAACCTGGGCAAGTTCGGCGCCACAACGATTGAAGGGGCAATTAAGGAAGCGGTAGGCAAGGACGGCGCCGAGGTGTATGCCGAGTGGCGCGCGCAGGTGGAACGCGATTATGCCGATCGCATCGCGCCCGTCAAGAATTCCCTCCGGCAGGGAAGTGAGATTCCTGTGCTTGGCGATGACGAAGCCGGGGTGACCATGCCGGCGGTTCATCCGGCTCCGCGCATCCAGCATCCCCACAATGAAGCCCGGATGATGCCGTGCTGCGCTGTTTCTTTTTCGACCGGTTTTGCCAACCTCCATCCGAGCTATTCCCGCGACGGACAGAAAATTGCTTATGTCAGCAACAAGAACGGTGATTACTTCGGCCAGTCTTCGATGTACATCTATGATGTGAAGACGCAGAAGGAGGAGGCGATTCAGGGTGCTGTGCGCACGGCGATGAGCTGGTCGCCGGACGGCAACAAGTTGTACTACAGCCGTTCATGGCGCGACAATCCTCATTGGTCTTTGCAGTTTGATGTCTATGTGTATGATGTGACAGCGAAGGAAGAAACGCGGTTGACGCATGGCGCGCGCGCCATCAGCCCGGCTGTTTCTCCCGATGGATCGCTTCTTGCATTTACCGTCAGCAAAGATGGGACGACAAACCTCGCGGTGATGAGTGTGGAAGGGGGCGATATCCGTATCATCACGCCCTATGCGAACGGAGAACAGGTGTACACTCCGCATTGGAGCCCGTCTGGCGACAGGATCATTTTTGACTATTCGATCAAGGACGGAAGGGACATCGCATCGGTGCATCCTGACGGGACCGGACTTCAATTTCTTATCACAGGAGATGACGATACGCGCTCCGGCGTGTTCACGCGCGATGGCGCATCCATCGTTTATGCTTCCGATCGAACGGGCATCTTCAATCTGTATCGCTACGATGTTGCAACAGGGGCGACGGAACAAGTGACCAATGTTCTTGGGGGCGCGTTTCTTCCGACCGTGAATGATTCCGGCGATATTGTGTACGCGTCATATACTTCCGGCGGGTACAAGATCGTGCGCCTTGAACGTTCCGCCCCGATGGTCGCGCAGGCCAAGGGATACGTGCGTGAGCAATACAGCGTGCCCGGGTTGCCGGCTTCGCTACCAAGTCCTGGCGGCATGGGGCCGCAGTTTTCGTGGGAATCGCTCCGCTCCTACAATGATTCATCACTTGCGCCGCTGAATGCAAAGCCGTACAGGGCGCGTTTTACCTCGGTCAGCTTTGTTCCGTTTATTCGTATCGATAATTATAACACCAGCGACAATGCGCTGGACGCGGTAAAACCCGGCGTGTATCTGTTTTCCAATGACGTGCTTGAGAAGACGGGTTTCTTTGCCGGCATCGCGCTCAGCAAGCGGCTCGAGCGGGATCTCTTTCTTCAGTTCTTCTACCGATCCAAGATACCCTTGTTGTATGATATCGGCCTGGAACCGGTGGCGTCGGCGGAGCTGTACAATATCACGAGGAAGGCAAAGGATAACATCGAAGTCTCTCCCTACATCGTGCCCATCGATCTGAGCTATAACCTGCTGCAGTTTGATTTCGCTCTGAACCAGCCCTTTGTGTCGCAATTCAGCAACGCGGAGTTGCGGTTTTCGCACAGCCGCTACACCTCCATCATCGAGAGCTTTGTCAACCCGAACACGAGCCAGGTCATACCCGGGTTCAGCAATCTGTATTTCATCGGCAATGATTTGTCCCTGAAGTTTTCCATGAATGCCATTGTGCCTTCGCGGACGACGGATATCAACCCGATCGGCAGAAAGGTCTCTCTGCGTATCGGCCGCGAGTGGGACAAGCTTCTGAATGATTATGGCGTTGAGAACGGACTTCTCATTCCCATATACAATCAATTCAACTTTACGCGCCTTGAATTGAAATGGCGTGAGCATCTTCCGTTCTTTTTCAAGAATCACTCCCTGACGGTCACACTGCACGGCGGCACAATCCTCGAGAGCACCGTTGATGAGTTCTTTGATTTTTATGCCGGCGGCCTGATCGGCATGCGCGGGTATCCCTACTACTCCATCGGAGGAAATGAGGTGCTTGTCGGCAGTCTTGAGTATCGCGTCCCGCTGGTACACAACATCGACGTGCGCATTCTCCAGATTTATTTCGACAAGTTGTATCTTTCCACGTTTGCAGACATGGGTAACGCATGGAACGGGAAAATGCCGTCCATGCGCGATTTCAAAACTGATATCGGCGCGGAACTGCGGCTTGAGTCGTTCTCCTGGTATGCGTATCCCACGCGGGTGTTTCTCAGCGCCGCCTACGGATTTGACAACTTTGAGCGCTTTGTGCGCAATCTGGACACGATAGTTTCGTACGGTCAGGAATGGCGTTTCTCGTTTGGAATTCTTTTTGGTTTCGATTTTGACTAGGGAAGGAGCTTGGCATATGCGAAGGGCATGGTGCGCGACGCTGAACGTGCTGTTGATATTCTCTGTTTGTTCCGCCGAAGACCACAGCATCATGATCCGTCCGGGTTCAGTGCAGCCGGTCATTCTCTCCGGGAATCCGCGTGTTGACTTTACCGGCCTCGAGCATCTTGGCGGGCCTCCTGTATTGCAGGAGAAGAACGTCGCCCTTGAATCCGAAAAATCAGTGTGGCTGGCCGCGGGTCTCTCGGCTGTCGTTCCCGGAGCCGGCGAGTTCTATGCGGAAAGCTACCTGAAGGGTTCCATCTTTTTCCTTGTGGACGTCGCCTTGTGGGGCCTCGCCTATCATTTCGACAAGAAGGGGGATGACCAAACGGATTTCTTCCAGGGGTACGCCGACCAGCATTGGAATGTTGTGCGCTATGCGGACTTTGCGCAAACGCATTTTGTCACTTCAGGATCATACGGATGGCTGATCACCGGCGCGCCCGCGGATGCACCGCCGTGGCAGAGAGTGAACTGGGATGAGCTCAATCGCATGGAGCGCGATATTGCGCGGACCGCGGCAGGCCAGTATTACTCACACACGCTTCCGCACTACGGTGAGCAGCAGTACTATGAGTTGATCGGAAAGTACCAGCAGTTTTACCAGGGATGGGATGATGCGAATCCCAATCTTGTCTCATACGACGAAATCACCGCGGCCCTCACAGACGATACCATGTTCAAGTATTATTCGGTAGAACGCGGGAAGGCCAACGACTATTACAGCAATGCCACAACCCTCGTGACGCTTGCCGTGATCAACCATGTTCTCAGCGCGGCCGATGCGGCCTGGACGACAGGGCGCTACAATAGCGCGCTACGCGCAAACGTGGGCCTGCAGAGCATCCCGATCGGTTTTGCTGTGGTGCATCACCCGTCGGTGACGATGAAATACTCGTTTTGAGCGGCGGCTATTTTCTGACCCGCGCAATCACAAACAACGCGCCGCAGAAGAAAATGATATTGGCTGCCCATGCGGTCAACAGGGGATCGGCGTCCCCGTTGTAGCCGAACACCTGACTCACCTTCATAAAGATCAAATACACGAAGCAAATCAGCAGGCTGATGCCGAGTTGCACGCCCACGCCGCCCCGGCGCTTGACGGATGAAAATGGAACGCCGAAGAGTACTACAATCACCGTGGCAAAGGGGAATGAAATCTTGCTGTAGAAATCGACCAGCCACCGGGCGACATCCTGGCCGGCACGCTGTTGGTTCGCGATGAACTGCTCGAGCGAGTAGTAATCCATCTCATCAGGTTTTTCCTGTTTCCTTCGCAAATCCTCCGGTGTGAAAAATACCCTTCCTGACGGAAGAGTCTTGAAATGATCGATGGTTTCTTTCCCGCCTGTGAATCCCCGTTGGGTCACATTCTGAAGAATCCAGCCGCGCGATGTTGAATCCCACTGCATCGTTACTGCGTCCGTTCGGCCGGTCAAAATAGTCAGGTTTGTGTCGCTGAAATCCTGGATGCTCACGCGCGTAGCCAACCGCTTGTTGTCATCATAGTATCCCATCGAAAGAATACGCGTCGGACTCGTTTGCAAATACATGTTGGCGGTCGAAGCGGAAGAAGTGATGCGGCTGAGGTAGACACGTTCAATATCAATCTTCTGC
>CAZJYO010000206.1:0-5173 GCA_964550275.1 uncultured Chitinophagales bacterium | reverse complement strand
GCCCAGCCCTTTTGGCTGTTGTAACAATAGATATCCACAAGCTGTGCATGCATCCCGTGTTGTCCCCACGCGGATGTTGCGCCCGCGTCATTTGTCTTGCGGATAAACCCGCCGCCACCGATGAAGAGCGCTGTATCAGAAGCGAGGACATGCACGCCGGTGACATCGGAGCGCGTGTCGGAAATGAACTTCGGCAAGGTTGACCATGTTGCGCCCGCGTCCGTGCTTTTGCGCGCGAAGCCGTCAACGCCAACGGCATAGACCGATGAGCCGCCAACGCCAATGCTGAGAATATCCTTTGTCCAACCGCCGCCAGCGGTGTTTGCCCATGTTGCGCCGCCGTCGGTGGTTTTCAAAAGCGTTCCTGTTGCGCCAGAAGCATATCCGGTCGTTGCACTGCTGAACGAGAGCGCATACAGATGCTGAGCTGTTCCCGAGGTCTGTGCGTTCCACGTCGCACCGCCGTCGGTTGTTGCGATGATTGAACCTGAGTGTCCGCATGCCCAGCCGTTCATCGCGTCCGCGAAGACAACGGCATTCAACCGCACGCCACCGTTGAGCGTTGCGTTGGACCAGTTGGCGCCGGCATCGGTTGTGTAGTAGTACGCGCCGGCATCACCCACGACCCACACGTTCGCGCCCAGCGAGAACACGGAGCGGAGGTCTGCCAGCCCCATCGGGTAACTGCCCCACGTTGCGCCGCCATCGAACGAGCGGAACACGGAGCCCGTCTTGCCGACCGCCCACACATCGTTGCCATTGGGCGAGTGGACACCGTAGAACCCGTCGGCAAACACCGATGAAACAACACATGCCAGCACAAGCGCGGTAACAACCAGTTGTCGCATTACTTCTCCTTTGATGGTAGGGTGATGAGATTCGGTTTCAGCATTGATGAAGCGCGAAAATGCGGATTCCGCGTTGCCGCATCAGTGCCGGGATAGTTCAGAAGATTATATGTTGCAATACGAAGAGTGTCCTGACTCAAGCAGGTTGTGAAACCTGCGAGCAGGAATGTAGTAGAGAGAACGAGCGGGCGTTGCCTGCACAATTGTTGAAAAAAAAGGAGCAAACGTAATGTCCCGGGACCAAGGGGTGACCTGACATGCTTTGTATAATGTACGGCAGTCTTGGTCGGTATTCAAGCCCGATGCTGTGGTAAAACCACAGGTTTGCCAAAAAAAAGCCCTTCCAAACCAAAGGAAGGGCTCGTTCCAAATGAAGTTCCAAGAGATTTGTTATCTATCCAGGCTTACTCTCCTCATGAACGGAACAGTCGGAGAAATGAAGGGTGGCTTGGGTCCGGCGGGCTTCCTCAAGATCAGTTGTCCCGCCTGGTTCGTGTTCAGCCACAGCGCCACTCCCGGCTCAATAGACGGCGGGTTCGCCTGGTATCCCGATCCGGGCGAGTAGGAATAAAATGCGTCCACAAGTCCGGGAGGAACCTGTTCGATGCTGTCCACCGGCACTGAATAACTTATGGATCCAAAAAGACTCCAGCCGTAGGGCACATCGATCGTGTCTGCTTCCACCGGCGTTCCGGGGAAGGACACAACATCCGCTGAATCGAATCGCATCCAATAACCCTTTCCACCTTCAAGCGAGTCTTCTTCAACGTAGCCGCTCGGTGTAAATCCGTATGCCGGAGAGCCGGCCGTCGGAAAAATCGATGATGGCCGCGGATCCGTTGCATCAACGGGCAGTGCAACAAGATTCCAACCAACTGCCATTGAAGCGGAGGCAAGTGCAATGGTGAAATCGGTATCCGTGGTGTCAACAACATCGGCGTTGGACACGCTCACCACCCGGATGCGCGCCGTTGACGTTGCGGGACCTGTGACCGTCCACGACTGGACGCCGTCATTCGCAGTGTTCGTAAAGAGCGCCTCCGGGAATGAAGCGCCGCCATCGCGTGAAAGGAACACGTTCACGTTGCCCGTAACTCCGCCGGAGCTCCAGGTAATATTCTGAGAAGTCCCCGCATACCAATCCTCCCCTCCGTTGGGTGAGGAAACTGCAACGCTGGCAATGGTAAAGAATGCATTGCTGACGTCCGTCGCCGAGCCGCCGACATTGGAGACCCGCATCCGGGCAGAGGTGGTTCCCGGTCCCGTCACCAGCCAGCTTTCCGAACCGTCGTTTGTTGTACTGTCAAACAACACTTCGTTGTAGGTGACGCCGTTGCGCGCAAGCTCGATCTTCACCTTCTCCGCCGGATTCACGCTTGTCCATGAAATTGTTTTCAATGTCCCTGTTGGCCACACTTCTGCGCCGTTCGGCGAGGTCATTGTCACCGTCGGTGTCGGGACAGTGATCGTGAAGGTACGCTTGTGGATGGGTGTGCCGTTGGAGCCCTGACCGGTAACGGTCACCGTGTACGTGCCCGGAGCCGCCCCCGTTGTGGTCAGCTTCATGAGTACCGAGTCCGGATACGCCGTGAGGGAATCCCCCTGGGGAAACTCGATGGTAATATTCCCCGCGGGTGAAAACGTGGCGGAAAACGTTGCCTCGTCTGTATAGAGCTTCACCGAAGGGACGGCAATAATGTTGGTATCAACCTCGGTGGAGTTCATAATCACGTTGCTCTTTGTCATCAGCATGGCAAAATCCGGGAAGTATCCAACCATGCTTCTGAAAGTCCCGTTGCGGAAATCCGTCCAGACCATCATGGAGGTTTTGCTGTTCGAGACGATCGCGTCGTAGTCGCCCTGGTAACGAGCAGGCGCGCCTCCGCCGCCACACGTGGTACAATTGATCTTCATCTTCGCATTTGAAATCTTCTGGTTCACCGCCCACGTAGCGCCGCCGTCATCGGAATAGGATGCGTAGATTTCGGCGCTGTCGCTTGTGGCATCATTTCTCGTATCCATCCACTTTGCATACAATCTTCCTGTTTCCTTGTCGCACCAGATCGACGGATGCCACTGATGATTTGCAGTACTCCCCGCATCGTCATTGATCTTCAGAGCGCTGGACCATGTTGCGCCTTGATCCGTGGAATAACGCGAGAACACTTCCGGTTTGTTGCCGTCTCCTGCCGGAGCATTGGAGGCATAGACGAGGTAGAGTCTTCCGCGGTAAGGGCCAAAACTGTTGTCCGCCGCAATAAACGGGTATGGCCGCGTTCGCATGGTGTCAACTGTATTGCGGCTGGCCTCCACTTTTCCGACGTAGTTTGCAAACGATTGTGCGGATTTGAGGGTGAATGTTGCGCCTCCATCCGTGGAAACAAAGAACGTGTACGTTGCCGCAAACGAGGACCCGGAATTTGTCACGACATACACCGCACCACCGGAAATGTTGTTGCCGCCGAGAACATTCGGTCCGACAGCGACCATCATCCCTGGCAGAACCTGAGTGTACGTGGTGAATGTGCTTGTCCATGTTGCCCCAAAGTCGGTGCTGCGCGCAAAGTTTCCGTAGTTGCTCACGCCGTCATTATGAGTCATGACGGTATAGACATAATTTGCGTATGGACCGGCTGTTTGATCGCAGGCGATCCAGTTTTTGTCTATTCCATCAATGGCGGTCACCGAAGCTGTCCATGTCGCGCCATTATCGGTTGACCTGATAACCTTGCACCCAAGAATGCTCGGTGATCCGAACATGTTCTCGTAGTACAGATTCCCAAGGCTGTCATAGGCAACAATTGGGTCACCGCGCATTGTGGCTCCGAAAGCAGGGGTTGATGAAACCCAATCAAATCCGTTGCCGGTGCGGTGAGCCGCATTGGTGTTGAAGGCATTGAAATATTGCGTCGGGGCGTTCGGGTTTTCCGACATATGCGGCTCGGCAAAGTCCGTCCCGATATCGAAATTGTCATATCCGTCCGCAGTGGTGATCACGGCGGGGACATGTGCGCCGGGTGTTGGTCCATAACCGGGAACGTAAATCGGCGTGTCGTAAATGACGGGTTCCTGCGCGAACCCGGAGTCAAGCGTTATGAGAAATGTAGAAAGCAAAACCATAAAAATAGGTCTTGCCTTGATGGCGACGTTGAACCAACGGGTCATTCTTCTTTACTCCTTTGCTGTTCCTTCTTGGTTTCTTTCATCACAAGTGACGGGGCCGATCCGATCGATTGCAGGATGAGGTTCCCTGCCTGGCTGACCTTGACCCAATACGCCCTCATCGGGTCAAGTGTATCAGATGAAAAATATGCTGAACCATTGTATCCAAAGTATGTGCTCACAACAATTCCCGGAGGATCCTGGAGAATGCTGTCAACCGGAACGGGAGTTGAAATCGAGCCGATCATATTCCATCCGGCTTGAACGGCAATGGTGTCAGCTTCGCGTTCCGTTCCAAAGAGGGAAAGATTCTGGGATGATGAAAACTTCAGCCAATATCCGCGACCGTTTTCGAGAACCGATTCAGCAGCATACCCTGCCGGCCCGAAGCCGAACGCGTGTGAAACTGCCGTAGGAAATAGCGCGGTCTTGATCATGTTGGCAATGGTGACAGGAACCGAGAGCATATCCCATTCCCCGCCGGTCACGATAGAGATGCGGCGTCCAATGGAAAACAGACTTGCGCTCGAATCAACGACGACTGTATCGAGAATATTGGTGATGCGAAGTCGCGCCTGGCTCGTCGAAGGACCGGTCACCGTCCAGCTTTCAGATCCATCATCGGTGGTACTTGCAAAGAGCACTTCGTATGAAGACCCGCCGTCACGCGAAAGTTCGATCAAGACATTCCCCGTCGTGAAGCCGGATTGCCATTGCAGCGTCACAGAGCTGTCGATCGCCAGTTCATCGTTGCCGTCCGGCGAGACGACAGCAATGAAGGGATCACCGATACTGAAGTTGGCATCGCTTTCATCCATCGTCCCCGGCAAATCAACACTGACAATACGTACGCGTGCACCCGCGGATGAAGGGTTTGTGGCTGTCCAGCCTTCACTCCCGTCGTTTGCGATATTCGTTGCCAGTGTTTCCGGATATGTCGCTCCACCGTCGCGTGAAAGCAGAAGCGTGACGTTCCCTGTCACATTCGAGGATGACCACGTTACTGTTTGCAACGAGCCCGAGAGCCACTCCTCTCCCCCGTTGGGCGACGTCACGGTGATTGCCGGCTGAACAATACCAAAAAGAGAATCACTCGTGTCAGCAACACTTGGAATCGATGTGCTTGAAATGCGTATGCGCGCTGAATCGCTCAACGGACTCGC
>CAZJYO010000205.1:0-5222 GCA_964550275.1 uncultured Chitinophagales bacterium | reverse complement strand
TGATCGTTTCCGGTGAGAGAAGGTTGTAGCGTGATACTCCGCTTCCATCTGCGAACACCATCTGCGTCGTATCCACACTCAATGAAACAAGCGTTTCTTTCGTTTTTCTGATTCCTGTCTCAAAACGCGCCGGTATTTCTCCCGTACGTGCCGCAATACACTTCACGATGCACTCGGCCGAGAGATTGTCGCTCTCTTTGTTCATCCAAACGATCACCGAATCAAGGGAATGAGAAAAGCTGACGAGCTCTTGCATTGTCGGGGGAGCTTTGCCTAACTCGACATCATGAATATCAACACCATTCACACGAAGGCGGTTTGCGAGCAAGTCAACAAAGTACAAACCCGGGTTGGCTATGCTGATGGTTTCTGTTTCAGCGGTGTCACCAACACGCATTTCTCCGGAGATGTCAATGATGTTGCCTTCTTCTCTCCATCTTCTTGTAACAGAGAGCGGCGTCCGAACGGAATCGCGAACGGTTACGCCGGAACTCCCGAAGCGAGCGAACGTCGTTGGTGGTTCAAGCCGGACAATCAATGGCAAAGAAGCGGCATTGGCGGGAGAAACGTGAACAGTCACTGTGTTTCCATTCACCGAAAGCGGGCTGATAAACGGGATTGTCGGATCCGGTTCATCATCCCACATCCACCCCTTGCCCCAGTAGGTGTCATCGAAGAATGACGTGTCGCCGCGGAGTATCCATGTTTTGCCCGGGGGCAGAGCACGCGCTAACCGCGATGCAAGTGAATCAATGTCAGCTGTGTCCATCAGCGGGTCGCCGCGCCCGATCACGGAGAGAACCGGTGTTGAACCGGTGTCGATTCCTGCTGACGTAACGAACTTGAAATCATTGCCAAGAATCCTGAGAGCGGCCGCAGAAGTAACAAGCTTCTGATTTGACGCGGGGGTAAAGAGATTACGCGCGTTGAGTTCATACAGTGTCTCTCTCGTATGAAGAGAAACGATCTTGACGCCAACATGCGATGGCGGAAAGAGTGGCAGCGACAGGAGAGAATCGATTCCGTTTTTTAAGAGTGCGATTGAAGAAACGCTGGGTATGCGTGGCGTCTCTTTTTCAAAACGCGTGTACCGGGCAGCCGGTTGACATCCGCCGAGGGTCGCCGTCCCAACAATGATCACTGAAAAAAGTCTGATGCGTGTATGCGCGTTCATTTTGAAATCCATGTGTGCGAAGCGTCTTATGTTAATCAAAATGCGGGGAAATGCAAGTTTGATTGACAAGGCATTTCTGTATATATTTGACACACATTTTTCCTCATTCCCATAATTAATTGTTGGTGTATTCAATGCTTGGGGTTTTCAAAAAACTCTTCGGCAGTAAGCATGACCGCGACATCAAGTTGATTCTCCCGCTCATCGAGGAGGTCAATCGTTCCTACGAAGAACTTCAAAGTCTTTCCGATGATCAACTTAAATCCAAGACCACAGAATTTCAGGGTCGGATTGCAGACGCAATCAAGGAGCAGGAAAAGGAGCTTCAGGAAGCGAGAGCGAAGTTAAAGGATGACCTTTCACCCGAGGACCGCGAGAAAACGCTGGTTGATATTGAATCGCTTGAGAAGGAAATCAGCGCGGAAATAGCGGCGGTATTGGATGAAATTCTTCCCGAGGCATTTGCAGTGGTCAAGGATGCCTGTCGCCGGCTTGTCGGTACCGAGTTTGAGTTGATGGGTCATCGCGTGGTGTGGGATATGGTTCCGTTTGACGTTCAGCTCATCGGCGGCGTGGTTCTTCATCAGGGAAAAATTTCCGAAATGGCGACGGGAGAAGGAAAAACGCTTGTTGCCACGATGCCTGCCTATCTCAATGCACTTTCCGGCCGCGGCGTTCATATTGTTACCGTCAACGATTACCTTGCGCGTCGCGACAGTTTGTGGATGGGGAAGGTGTATGAATACCTCGGCTTGACCGTCGGATGCATCCAATCGCAGATGGATCCGTTCCAGCGTCGCAAGCAATATGCGTGCGACATTACCTACGGCACGAACAATGAATTTGGTTTTGACTACCTGCGCGACAACATGGTTGTCTCAAAGGAGGAAATGGTCCAGCGCGGCCACAACTACGCGATCGTGGATGAAGTGGATTCTGTTTTGGTGGATGAAGCACGGACGCCGCTCATTATCAGCGGACCGGTTTCAAGCGAGGATCACCGCTACGATGAAATGAAGCCGAAGGTGGACCGGCTTGTCAATGCTCAGAAAAATTTTATCTCAAAGATCGTTGCGGACGCAGAGAAGCTGATGGAAGAGGGAAAGGAAGAAGAGGCCGGAGTGCTTATCCTTCGGTCCTATCGTGGCCTTCCCAAACATCCGCGCCTCGCGAAGTTGCTTGCCGAACCTTCCACCAAGAAGCTCATGCAGGCGACGGAAGTAGAATACATGCGGGACCAATCGCGCAGGATGCACGAGATTGATGATGAGCTGTATTACGCCATCGATGAAAAGAACCATCAGATCAATCTTACGGAGAAGGGACGCGATCTTATCACGCCGAACGCCTCCGAAAAAGATTTCTTCGTTCTGCCAGACCTCGGCACCGAGTTCAGTATTCTCGACGGTGATGCGTCTCTTTCGACCGATCAGCGGCAATCACGCAAGGATGAGCTGAACAGACTCTATGCGGAACGAAGCGACCGCATTCACACCGTGACCCAACTTCTGCGCGCGTATTCTCTTTATGAAAAAGATGAAGAATATGTCGTCACCGAGGATGGCAAGGTGATGATTGTGGATGAATTCACGGGCCGGTTACTTGCCGGCCGTCGTTACTCCGACGGTTTGCATCAGGCGATCGAAGCGAAGGAAGGCGTCAAGGTTGAGCGCGATATGCAGACGCTTGCAACCATTACGTTGCAGAATTACTTCCGCTTGTACCGGAAGCTTGCGGGTATGACCGGAACCGCGGAAACCGAAGCGGGCGAGTTCATGGATATTTACAAGCTTGATGTCGTTGTCATCCCGACAAACAGGCCGATGACACGTGATGACCGCCACGACATGATCTACAAGACAAAGCGTGAAAAATACAATGCGGTGATTGAAGAAATTGAAAAGATGCGCGAGCTGAAGCGTCCGGTTCTTGTGGGTACGACGAGTGTTGATGTTTCAGAGACCATTAGCCGTATGCTGAAGCGCAAGAATCTTCCGCACAACGTGTTGAATGCCAAACAGCATCAACGTGAAGCCGAGATTGTTCTTCATGCGGGCCTTCCCGGGAATGTTACCATTGCCACGAACATGGCAGGTCGCGGAACGGATATCAAGCTTGGTCCAGGAGTGAAGGAAGCAGGTGGTTTGCACATCATTGGCACAGAGCGGCACGAAGCACGTCGCATTGACCGCCAGTTGCGCGGCCGCGCCGGACGGCAGGGAGATCCCGGTTCGTCCCAATTTTTCCTTTCCCTGGAAGACGACCTCATGCGCTTGTTCGGCAGTGAACGGATCGCCAGCATCATGGAGCGTATGGGATTGAAGGACGGCGATGTTATCCAGCATCCGATGATTACCAGGTCGGTGGAGCGCGCCCAGAAAAAAGTTGAAGAGAACAATTTCGGCATTCGCAAACGATTGCTCGAATATGACAACGTCATGAACCAGCAGCGCGAAGTGATCTACGCGCGCAGGAGAAAGGCGCTGTTGGATGAACGCATCAAAGAGGACATTCTGGAATTGATGGAGGAGCTTGCCCGCAAGATTGTGGAGAAACATCATGCGGAAGGCAATGTCGAGGGACTGAGGAACGATTTGCGCGCGCAGTTGCTTCTCGATTACCAGATTACTCCCGAACGTTTCCAGCAAATCGGTGTTGACGGCATGGTTAGTGACGTGGTTGCCGCGGGGCGGGAGTTCTATAAGAGAAAAGAGGAGAAGCTCGGCTCCGAGATGATGGCTACGATTGAAAAGATGGTGACTCTTCAGGTGATTGACGAGAAGTGGAAAGATCACCTGCGCGAGATGGATGACATGAAAGAGGGAATCCACCTCCGCGCCTACGGCCAGAAAGATCCGCTGATCGAGTACAAGACCGAGGGGTTCAGGATGTTCAGCGAACTGGTTGATCTGGTGGACGGAGAAATTGTTCTGAATGTGTTCAAACTGTTCCCCGCGACTCCTCACATGCCGTTGCGGCAAACAGTGCGCGCTCCCCGCCAGGAGCAGTTGCGCACAACACACGAGTCCTCTTCGGGCATGGGCTTTCAGGGAAACAAGGAACCCATTGCCGGTGCTGCGGACGGCCATCCTTCGCAGCAGCAGGCATCACCTGCGGTGAAGCCGCAACCGATGCACGTTGGCGAAAAAACCGGACGCAATGATCCCTGTCCCTGCGGAAGCGGGAAGAAGTACAAACAATGCCACGGCAAGTAAGAGTTGCTCATGAAAAAAATTGAAGCCATCATCCGCCCCTTCCGGCTCGACGATGTTCGTGAAGCGCTCGGTGAAATAGGCGTGAAGGGAATGACGCTGACGGAAGTCAAGGGCTACGGCCGCCAAAAAGGCCACACGGAGTTGTACCGCGGATCAGAATATCAGATTGACTTTCTTCCCAAGATCAAACTGGAAGTTGTGGTTCCGGACAAGCTCATGGACAAAGTGATCGACACAATTACCAAAACGGCTTCCACCGGCCAGGTTGGCGACGGGAAAATTTTTGTGTATGATGTGGAAGATGCAATCCGGGTAAGAACCGGTGAATCGGGTGAAGATGCATTGTGAGGGATTCATGAAGACCTGTTCTTCAACGAGCCCCGTTCTCCTGCGGGGCTTTTTCATTGGCGGGGAGAGAGGATGAGCGGCGCTGTTTCATTCCGTTGCGGATACGTAGCCATCATTGGTGAACCCAATGTGGGAAAATCCACGCTGATGAATACGCTTCTTGAGCAGAAGATTTCCATTGTGACGCCAAAGCCGCAAACAACGCGTCACAAAGTTCTCGGAATCCTCTCCTCGGACGAGTATCAGATTATCTTTCTGGATACACCCGGCATTATACCTCCGAAATATCGCTTGCACGAAGTGATGATGGATGCCGCCGGCGGTGCCATTGCCGACGCCGATCTTCTTCTGTTTATGATTTCCGCCAACGCGACACCGGCAGGCGTTGACTTGGCTCATGAGGCCGCCTTCAAGAAACTTGAGGGCGTCACGAAGCCCGTTCTTCTGGTCATCAACAAAGTCGACCTTATTGAGAAAGCCGCCCT
>CAZJYO010000204.1:2901-5225 GCA_964550275.1 uncultured Chitinophagales bacterium | reverse complement strand
GGATCGTTTCCACAAAAGAGGGATATGATCTCTGGTCGGAAATCTACGACACCGATGGAAACCCGCTTGTGCATCTTGAAGAGCCGCAAGTTATCCGCATGCTCGACAAGGTTGAAGGGCTTTCTGTTCTGGACGTCGCCTGCGGAACCGGAAGGCATACATTACGGCTCGCACGTGAAGGATCTGACGTTACTGGGATTGATTTTTCAGAAGGTATGCTTGCAAAGGCGCGGGAAAAACAGGGCGCTCAAACCGCGAAGTTCATCCAGCATGATCTTGCAACCCGGTGGCCTTTTGAAAACGAAAGCTTCGATAGAGTTCTTAACGGACTCGTCCTCGACCACATCGCAAACCTGGACTTCTTCTTTGCCGAACTGCGACGCGTGTGCAAGCCCAATGGATTCATCGTGTGCTCGGTAATGCATCCTGCCATGATGCTCAAGGGCGTACAGGCTCGCTTTCATGACGAGAAAACCGGTGCGGAAATCAGGCCGGAGAGCTCACCAAACCAGATTTCGGATTACGTCACGGCGGCGCTAAAGGCGGGACTTCGCATCGAAGAGATTTCCGAATACATTGTCGAGCCGTTTCTTGTGAAGCAAACTCCCCGCGCAGAAAAATATCTCGGCTGGCCAATGCTTCTTATGATGAAGTTGCGGCCCTGGTGACCACGATCCAATGCACATTGCCATTCTGAAAGCCGAAGACGCTTCGCGCTACAGGCAACTTATGCTGAATGCCTACGCGGAAACCCCGGACGCGTTCACCTCAACTGCTGAGGAGCGTGCCGCAGAGCCTGAACGCTGGTGGGTAGAGCGCGTGGCGGATCCCTCAGGTAAGAGCATTGCTTTCGGCGCTTTTGAGGACGATGACCTCGTCGGCGCGGTAGTGCTTGAGTTTTCGGGAAAACCCAAAACCCGGCATAACGCCACACTCATCGGTTTGTATGTGCTCCCCGGCTTTCGCCGCGCGGGCGCTGGCAAAGCACTAGTTCGTTCGCTCATCAACCACTGCATCTCATGCGGGTTCGTGATGTCGCTTAAGCTCTCCGTCATTCGCGATAACGTAGCAGCCGTTGAGCTCTATCGTTCCCAGGGATTTCAGGAGTACGGGATCGAGCCGATGGCAATTCTCGGGACGAACGGCTTCAAGGAGAAGGTCCATATGTGGATGAGCATCTCGTGAGTGTGAACGTAGATTCGCTGTTCTTCCCGGTGGATTAATCAAGCGCGCAGAAGCGTTTGTGAGAGCTGAGATGGAGTGACGAATCGCCCGCGCATCTCCCGTCCGTGATGATGCAGTTGCGACTATAGTCAATTTATCAACCCCTGCCCTAAAGCCGGGGATGTCCACCAGCTACAAGTTCTCCAAGATGAACTTCGTCATCATCGTGTAAAGATGCACAGCCGCCCCGCCCAGCCCGTGCGCACGGCCGGGATAAAACATCGTCTGCACCTGCTTGTTTTGCTTGATCAGCTCATCCACAAATACAATGCTGTTTTGCCAATGCACATTGTCATCCGTGGTACCGTGGATGACGAGAAGATTTCCCTTGAACTTGGCGGCGTGCGTGATGGGTGAAGTTTCCTTGTACCCCTCGGCGTTGTTCTGCGGCGTACCCATGTACCGCTCGCTGAAGATCGTATCATAGAACCGCCAGTCGGTAACGGAAGCAACGGCGATCCCCGTTTTGAAATTATCCGCGCCGAGTGTCATCGCCATGCACGTTGTGTATCCTCCGCCGCTCCAGCCCCAAATGCCGATGCGCGATGAATCTATGTACGACAGCCCTTTAAGGTAACGAGCCGCTTCGTTGAGATCGGCTGCTTCGAGCAAGCCCGCTTTGCGATAGGACTGCTGCATCACCGTCTTCCCTCTTCCGCTCGCTGTTCTCGGGTCAACACTCATAATGATATACCCACGCTCGGCAAGCAATTGGTGCCAGTAATTTCGCGACCCTCCCCACTGGTTTGCGACGTTGCGTGAGCCGGGCAATCCGTACACGTACATCAACACCGGATAACGCTTGGTTGAATCAAAGTCCGCGGGTTTAAGCATCCACGCATCCAGCAACGCGCCGTCAGAGGTTTTGAGCGATAGAAACTGCTGACTGCCAAGCGGATAACCTTTGAGCATGTCCGTGCTGTTCTCAACAAGGGTGGCAACCGTTGTGCCATCGTTCGATCTGAGAATAACCTGTGTCGGCTTGGTCGAGCTGGAGTAACTGTCGATGTACGCAAGCCGGTCCGGCGAGAAGTTGATCGAATGCGTACCGGGCTCCTTGCTCAAACGACGCATATCCGTTCCGTCAAACTTGATGCTGT
>CAZJYO010000204.1:0-2891 GCA_964550275.1 uncultured Chitinophagales bacterium | reverse complement strand
TCCGTCGTTGAGGATTGACTTGAGGTAAAGTACAACACCTTTCTATTTTCTTGCACCGCGACCAGCCGCTTTACATCCCAGTCGCCCTTCGTCACCTGACGAATAGGCGAGCCGTCGAGGTTGTAGAGATACAAATGATTGTAGCCGTCCTTGAAGGAAGACCAGACAAACGCATCCTGCTTTTCTAAAAACGTGAGATCATCGGTGATGTCTATCCACGCAGGATCAGTTTCTGTCAGGATGGTTTTTGTCGTGCCGTCAAGAACATTCGCAATCAACAACGAAAGCGTGTCCTGTCCGCGACTGAGCCGCTGAATGCAAAGTGCCTCCGGATTGCGCGTCCACGTAATCCTGGGGATGTACATATCGTGATTCGCACCGGTGTTCATCCACACGATTTCTCTCGTGCGGACATCCACAACGCCGATCTTCACAACCGGGTTTTTTTCACCCGCCTTTGGATACCGCATCTCCTCAACTTCAGGATAGCCGTCATCCAAGGCATACCGGAGCAAAGGGAACGTCCGTACACCGGATTGATCTATATGCCAGAACGCGATTCGTTTGCTATCCGGCGACCATTCGTATCCTTGAATGATGCTGAACTCCTCCTCATAGACCCAATCAAACTTGCCGTTGAGAACATCCGCGGAGCCGTCGTCGGTCAACTGTTGTTCCTTCCCCGTGGCAATCTCCATAACGAAGAGATTGCTGCCGCGGACAAACCCGATCATGGAGCCATCAGGCGACAACGTGATGTTGGATTGCTCAAGCGATGTATCTGTCAGCAGGCGAAAGGTGTTCTCTTCCACCGAGTACACGCCGAAGTTGCCGCCGGTTTTCGTTCTGCGTGCGGGAAGCGTTCCGGTGACAAGAATGAGTTTTCCATCGTGCGACCATTCATACGAACCAAGGCGCATCGGCTTGTCATCACCCGGTCCCTTGAGCAGTGAACCATCAAGAACCATCATCCGCTTGCCGTCGCCGACAGAATAGGTGTACACGTTGCGGCTTTTTGTCGAAGTATCCGTCTCGATGTAGGAGAACTTGCGCGCACCCGGAACCCATTGAACTCCTGAAAGAGATTTTGTCGCGAACTTGGTGCTTCCGAAAATCTCATCAACGCGCCATTTCGGTCCTGACTGGCCAAGCAGAAGAGATGGCAGGAGACAAAGAAGGATGAGGGCAGGGAGCACGACAATCATTTTTCGATTCATATGTTCTCCATGAAATCAGACACGCCATCAACGGGATGGCGTGCGTGATTTGCGTTGCGGTATACCAAGGATGAACTCAGTTCACATTCTTTAGAATGCCGATGAGAAAAGCCCAGTAACGCTCGACCGTATCAATGTGGATTTTTTCATCGGGCGAATGAACGCCTTCCAGCGTCGGTCCGAACGAAACCATATCCATCCCCGGCATCCGTTCGCCAATGATGCCGCATTCAAGGCCGGCGTGAATCGCCTTGATCTCGGGTTCTTTGGCGTACAGTGACTTGTACGTGGACTTCGCAACCTTCAGAATGTCCGAGTCGAGGTTCGGTTTCCATCCCGGGTAGCCGTCGCTGTTCTCCACATCCGCGTCGCCGAGCGAGCAAATATGGGAAACGGTCTCTACCATTTCATTCAGCTCTGACGCAACCGAACTGCGCTGGCTTGTGGCAAGAACGATGGATTTTTTGCCCGTACTGATGACTGCGACATTCGTGGAGGTTTCAACAAGCCCCGGAATATCGGAACTCATTTTCGTGACGCCGTGCGGAAGAGCGGAAATGGTTTTCAAAATCCGCCGCTGGTCCCTCTTGCCGATCACTTTGACCTTCTTTGCCTTCTCAACACGTGTCATGGAAATCATGAGCCCCGGATCGGCTTGGCCCAACTCGCCGCGCACCGTCTCAACAAATGCCGAGATGACCTCCTGCGCTTTGTCCAGCTTCTTGTTGGGAACAACCATCACCGCCTCCGCTTCGCGTGGAATTGCATTACGCTTGTTCCCGCCGTCGATGCGGGAAAGTCGCCCGCCAAGATCGGCAAGCAACATCAACGCGCGGTTCAGGATCTTGATTGCATTGCCGCGGTTCTTGTCGATTTCCAATCCCGAGTGTCCGCCCTTCAATCCCGTCACACGGATTTCCACCGGCGTCGATTGCCCCGGGGCTTTCTCCGGATCAATCTTCCACGTTGCAACGGAGTCTCTTCCCCCTGAACAACCTACGTACAACGCGCCTTCCTCTTCCGAGTCCAAATTGATGAGCGTTTTGCTTTTGAGAAAATCCGATGAAAGATTGCTCGCGCCGGTCAGCCCCGTTTCCTCATCGACCGTAAAAAGAAATTCAAGCGGACCATGCTGAAGCGAGTTGTCCTCCATGATCGCAAGGTTTGTTGCAACGGCTATCCCATTGTCGGCACCAAGCGTTGTTCCATCCGCCATCAGCATATTACCTTTGCGGACGAGCGTGATCGGATCTTTGGTAAAGTCATGGACCTTGTCTTTGTTTTTCTCGCAGACCATGTCCAGGTGACCCTGAAGCGCGACGCTACGCGCACTTTCACGGCCGGCCGATGCTTTCTTGCGCACAACGACGTTACCGGATTTATCCGCGTTGGCCTCAAGGCCGAGTTTCTTCGCGGTATCCAGCACATACTTCGTCATTGCGGCTTCATTCTTGGAGCCCCGCGGGATCTTGCTGATTTCCCCGAAGTACTTCCACACCAATTCCGGCTTCAAGCCATCAAGAGCAGACGCCATTACAGTTCACCCTTCAAATAAGTGTCAGTCAACTTTTTGTTGCGGCTTCATTGCAACGCGATAGAGCATCAAGCCCATCACCCCGAAAAAGATCACGCCGAGGAGTTGGAAACCGCCGTCGCCAAGCATCGCGGTCAGGC
>CAZJYO010000203.1:0-5236 GCA_964550275.1 uncultured Chitinophagales bacterium | reverse complement strand
GTGAAAATTCCCAGAGCAACGGAAGAAGCACCGCCGCCAACCTGGGCAAACGCGAAGGCTGACACGAGAACGGTCAACGCAACGAGAGAGAGAAAGGTTTTCATAGAGGTTGAACCTTTTGTAGTGAGTGGAACATAGTGGATTATTATTTGAACTTCATTTTGACTTTAACTTCTTCTTTGGATTGAGGATGACTGCATAGAAGGGGATTCCAGATCGGCAGTCAGTTCCCCTGAAGACGACAAGCTCCCCACGGTGCGGATGCATCTCGTGCATCCGCACCGGGAAGAGAACCTCTTACTTCAACAACATCATCTTTCCGACAGCAGGAGCAATCTGCTCGCCGGTTTCAACATTCTGACCTTCCACGCGGTAGAAATAGATCCCCGAGGCCAACGCACTGGCGGAGAAGTCGAGTGTCTGAACTCCTTCTTCCAGTTCTTCGTTGGACAGCAATGTGGCAATCTCCTGACCAAGCAGATTGAACACCTTTACCGTCACATTGGAAGCCTCGTTGAGTCTGAATGCGATTGTGGTACTGGGGTTGAACGGATTCGGGTAGTTCTGGTAGAGCTTCATGGCTGCCGGAACACCATCGGTTTCCTCGAATTCATCATCCTCGAATTCGTCGGGTGATTCCCAAACGTTGTTCGCGGGGGTAACACGATTCGGAACAAACGGCTGGGGAATTTCAAAGAAACTGATTGCATTCACATCCTCATTACCCGCGAGCGTCAGTTTTGCCAATTCTCCACCTGCTTCCCATGACAGGGTATCAAGCGGACCGACGCATGAACGGTTGACTTCGTACAAGCAGTTGTAAGCACTGTCCCACTCGCCGCCGCCATTGGGGCCGATGAGCCACCAATAGGTCATAGCAGAATCGAGATGCGCGGAAATCTGGGTCAAGCTCATGCCATCATAGGGATGACCCGCACGGCTATAGAGCAATTCACCAAATCCTGCGGGTGTCTTGCCGAGAGCACTGGCGGCAATATTCACCTTGAGCGCAACCATCTCTGCAAACAGGCGGTTGCTCTGCTTCTTTGGAACAAGCTTCTTGTTCTCTTTCAGAATGGGTTTGCGCTTCAGATCCCCCGGATTTCCAAGAGAGTCCAGACCGCGGGCAATACCAATGTGACGACCGGTCTTGTCGATGAGAGACTTCTGAATATCCGTATGACCTTTACCGATCACCTTTATGCGATCATACTTGCCAAGCTTTACCCAGCCATATTTCGCGGCAGAGTCTTTGATTGCCGCCCACTTTTTCTTGACTGGATCCTTTTCATAGTAGTACGAACGGCCAACGCGCAAACCGCCAGCAGAGTCGCTTTCCGAGGTGCCAGGAGCGAAACCGCCCTGCGCAACGAGCTCGCTCAGGAGGTTACTCCAGTTCGGATAGAAACCCTTGAAACGCTTGTTCAATTTCTTTGACTTGAACGGCTTGAGCGGATCTTCACTGATAATGCTATCCGGTTCAAGAGTTGTCATGTACACCGGAGCGTTGGGCTCAACGTGGGCATACATGATAATGTAGAAGGAAGACGGAAGACCAATCGTCAAGTCGTAATTTGTTGTCGCCAACATGTCAACATTGATGAGGAATCCACCAAATTGATCGACGATTCTAATTGAATCGCAGTAGGTGCTGAGACCGGATGGCCAGCTCAAATGGATCGGACGGCCGCCTGTACCATCTTGTGTTTTCACGAGGAAGGTATCGACCTGACCGGGTCCAACTTGCGGACGAAAATCCGCGCCGGTACCCTGACCGTAGCATACTGTATTGGGAACGCCGGACCGGTCATCCAAACGCGCGTCAAAGACGTTCGTCGGTGGAACCGGCGGCAACTCAAATTCTTGATACCCGCCAAAGGCATCTGCTGTATCAACACAAGCATTTGCTGTCGCGAGTAGGCCGATGGCGACCGTTCTGGTATTTCCACTATCGTCTGTTGCGACGATGGGAATCACAAACGGTGCATCCGCTTGCGCCGTTGACAAGGCGACAGACATCGCTGTTGCGATCGCCAATGTCAGAAGGAGTGCTCGTTGCTTCATTTAGTTAATCCTCCAAGTTTGGGGGTGTGTGGATTGATGATTAATATTCACTGCTTCATAACTGAGCCAACTCCGGATGAAGGAACGACCTGAATTACTTCATCCCAAGACCGCTACTGCTTTCGATGAAAAGACCTGCTCAGTTGTAACGATATTGAGGCGAGGAGCCAGACAAATTTGAACACTTGGGAAGTGTTTGGTTGGTAGCAATTGCCTGGAATTGTTCTCCGCCCTACTACATAAAGACCTAATCAAGGACTACCCGAATCAAAGTTAGCCCACTGGGGCTATTAGTTCAACTGTTATGAATACGTGTTTTTTACCTCGTAATAATACTGGGAAATAGCCCTAAATAGCCAAAAATTCATGTTTTCATCCCCGTCAACGAAGCAATATCACTTTCCGAACACCTGTATTGACTATTTGTCCGCGCTCTTTCACGGAAATTCTTACGAAAAAAACACCACTTCCCAATGAATGTTCCGCATCCGAGGCGTCAAGCGATACCTCATGAAGTCCGGATGGAAGCGCTTCCTGCAAGAGCGTTTTTACTTTCCGTCCAAGCACATCAAACATTTCCATCAGCACTTCACTCGCATTCGGAATAGAAAATTTCATCGTTGCTTTCGGATTAAACGGGTTCGGATATACATCAAACAAGAATGGCGAGATCACCGGACGTTCTTGATCTGTTGATTGCACACGAATGACCATCGTGCTCTCCTCGCGGGAAAAACGAAGCGACCCTTGTCCCTGCATTACGCGGGCGTTTTCATTTCGCCCGTTCACGCCAACCAACATGGTAAATACAACAGATCCGGGGTTCACACTCCAGGAGACCACACCATCAAACCCGTGAGGTCGGATTTCCAGAGGAAACTCTTCAAACAATGAGGCATCATCCCCATAGAAACGCGCGATGTATCCTCTTCCGCCATGAGGGAATTGTGCATTCAGAACATCCCCCGGCAAGGACGGCGGCATTTCAAAAAGCGACAGCGTTTCTTCTTCTTCTCCCTTTCCAACATACACCGTCTGCCTGCAACCATCGTCATCTTCAACAACGAACTCCTGAAGCACGGTGGCGAACGGCGCCCCATCCGGTCTCGACACGGGAGCCGGACTTCCCGATACGATGAACTCTCCGGCAGTATTTGTCTTTACCCAATACGCCCTGCCGGGTTGGATGGATGAAGCAGGAGTGTAACCACCTGAGTATCCAAACCACAGCGAAGAACGTATTCCGGGAGGATTGCTTGTGATCGCAGCGGTGTCAACACCGTAGGAAACCGAGCCGATCATATTCCATCCACTCTGAACATCGATTGTATCGGATGCACGAACATCGCCGCCGATATAGCTCACTCCAGCCGCGGGAAATTTTCCCCAATATCCTGTGCCGGATTCCATGACATGGCTTTGTTGATAGCCGGCGACATTCGAAAAACTGAACGCGTACGGGAAGAGTGTTGCAGGAAACAGCAAACGCAATGAATCCTGGCCGGGCGGACGGATCAACGGATTTGAAATCATGTTCCACCCTTGCGTGAGGGGAACGGTGACGGTCAAATGCGTGCTCGAGAATTCATCCGCTCCAATGTCGGGACTGCCCGAGGATCGCACCTCCCCGTCAATATCATGTGAAACTGTTGGAGCACTCGATCCGGCATTGCTTGCGATGGAAGTTCCCGATGCAATATGAAGATTCGAGGCGGCGACAACGCCCGGATCGCCGGAAATGCTCGCGGCATCCTGGCTTGTGGCGCTTTGCCATTGCCCGAGTGTTACGCGGTTGAGTCCGTTAAAATAGCCAACTGCGCCTTGGCCCCCCGGCGCGTAGAGGATATTGGTATTGGAGGTATCCCCCGATGGCCATGATGCCGCCAGACTGTACACAGCATACGAGCGGACCCCCGCGGCTGATGACGTCGTTGTGTTCGCCAGAACGTTGTTCCGGATTTTGAGTCCCGATGGCAACGGCGAGGGCAGGTCCATTGCCGCGAATCTGCTTGAGGCTGCGGTGGAGAGATCGTTCCCTGAAAGAAAGACAGTGTTATGATACAATCCGTTGCCGCTGCTCAAGAAACTGGAAATGCTGATACCGGCCGCGATATTTTGTTCCGGCCCGGCGCCTTCGGATGTTATTTGTGAGATCATGGAATTGTAACACAGAAGGTTGGAGCCCGCGCCCGTTTCGCTCTGGATTCCAAACGCCCACCAGCCATTCACACCGTTTCGTATGCCGTCAATACTGTTGCCTGACAAAACAGTATTTGTTACAAAGGAGGAGAGCCATATCCCTCTCAGATCAGCAAACCCGGCTTCCTGACGCCAGTCATGAATGAAGCACTCCTCAATCGTAAGCCCGTACGTATTCTGCGCCGCGATCCCCGCCTGTCCATGAGCCGTAATGTTGCAGCGCGAAATCAGCACCGTGCTGTCGCGTTGCGCACTATCCAACCCTGCGACGAAGACTCCATAATATCCCGCACTGCTCTGTGTGGAATCCGCGGCCGTGCGAATATTCAGGTTCTTTATCGAAACATTACTCGATGATTTCCCCGGGACGCCGCTCACGAAAACACCGACGGTACCATTGTCCCCCACCGCGTTTACGGTGAAGGCGGATGTCGCTTCAGGTGACGCCTGATTATTGCCATCAATGGTAAAAAAGCTCGAACCGAGAATACCAATTGCATAAGGATGGGCCGGAGTTCCCTGAACGTTGACCGTCACTGCGTTTCCGACTGCAGGAGCAATAAGAACGGCAGACGACACTCCCGTACCCTCTGTCTGAAAAATCAACGGCTCCGGTTCATTGTATATGTTGTCGGTCAGGAGAAACGTCAGCGGGCCTGCGACATCGCTTGTCGCGAGGGTCTCGGCGACTGATCCGAGCGTTTCAAGAACATGGCCAACCCCGACAGAGAACACCCCGGACAAATTGGAGGGTCTCAAAAATTGAATGATCGTCGTATCATTGGACGGATTCGCGTCCCCCGCATGCTGTGCAATCAATCGCGCCGTGTAAACCCCGGGAGTCGAGGGTATTGAAAACGACGGGTATGTTACTATTTCTGTCGCGCCGGGAGAAAGGGATGTTATGGTGGATGCACTATTGTACACAAGACTCTGTGTCGGACCAAGAATCTGAAACCTCACGCCGATATTT
>CAZJYO010000202.1:0-5248 GCA_964550275.1 uncultured Chitinophagales bacterium | reverse complement strand
TCCGTTCAGGCGAGTTCTCCGCCATCAAGAAGATGAGCTTGATGAAGTAAGCGTTCTTTTCACCCGGGTTATCTATTAACCCGGCCCGCATTCAACGTGCCGCTTTCGTATAAAACCGTAAGCGGCACGCTGTTTTTGTCCGCCAGCTCGTCACCAAGTTTCAAAACTTGAAGAAACTCAATTTGCGTGAACCCCATCACAGCTCCCTTTCCTTTGCTTTGGTAGCATTATAATGGAACATGTCTCCCCATTCCCGACTCTAGCTTCAAATTCTATGGCAAATTTTGGAGGACCCATGAAACCCGGAAAGGCCTTTCTTCGTGGATGGTGCATAACATTCATGCTCGTCCTTTTTTCCCCTGTCGCGTTCTCGGATGGAGACGAAACGTTGGGTCCAATTTCGCTTCCGCTTGCAACAGGAACAGGATATGCAATGGCAGGAGTCGGCTTGACGCAATTCCAGCCGGGAATAATCAACCTTAATCTTCCTCCGGGTGCAACGGTCAATCAAGTACTTTTATACTGGGAGGGCCAACACAGCACTGCGAACGGCGACAACCAGATCATCGTCAACGAAAACATTGTCAACGGCACCCTGATCGGTGGTCCAAACTACTTCTTCAGCGATGACAATGGCACGATCCCGATATATAGTTCAACTTACAGGGCCGACATCACTTCACTCAACGTCGTCACCGCAGGCTCAAACGCCGTTTCAGTTGAAAATATAGGATTCGATTTTGCGAACAATGGCGCCGGTCTCTTCGTTGTTTTCACCGATGGAGATTTCCTGGAGACAAACATCCAACTGGTGGATGGTAATGACCTTGCATACCGGTTCTTTCAATCTCCACGGAATGCAATGGCGAACCAAACTTTCACTTTCCTCCCTTCGGCTTCTGAGCGGACTGCGAACATCACAATGTTCTTTTCCAGCGTTCGCGGACTCCTCTCTACCGGCGGCCTCATCCGGCCAAACCAAGTCGTTATCACGGTTGGCGAAATCAACCACACATTTTCCGATCAATTGACGAGTAGTGACGGGCAAGAATGGGACACCTTTTCGAGGACCATACCTGTGCCGCCCGGTGAAACACAAATTACGATAGGAGCAATTTCGGGACCCGGTGGCGATGAGGATCCAAACACACCCGAGGAGAGACCTGCGTCATTTACATGGAGTGCGCTTGCAATGAGCCTGCCTAACGCGGAATTGGTGGCGGAGGTCTCCAGTGGACCAACGACCGTATCGCCTAAATTGATGCAGAACTATCCGAACCCCTTTAATCCGACTACAGAGATTTCATTTGAAATTCCCAGGTCAATGGTAACGACACTTCGGATATTCAATATTCTGGGTCAGGAGATAAGAACGCTCGTCAATGACCAAATCGAAGCAGGGATGCATTCTTATACATGGGATGCCAGGGATGAATCTGGAAGACCGGTTGGTAGCGGTCTGTATTTTTACCAGCTTCGTTCAGGTGATTTTTCAGAAGTCAGGAAGATGGGGCTTCTTCAATAGACTTCCAGAAGCCTATTCCGGCAAAAATGGCCGTCTTCAAAGCAATTTTGAAGGCGGCTTTCTGTTTGTAGGACTCCCGGTGCATCCTACCGCGAAAATTGGCGTAACAATATCAAGGCATGTCAACCGATATGCCCATACCGCTGTCTAATCCTCAAGAAAACATAACACAAGGTCGTGCGCATGGCCGCTGCTGACGAACAGCAGTTGATCGAACAAATCAAGCAAGGAAACAGGGCGGCATTCCGCGTTCTCGTCGAGCGCTACATGAAGCAGGCCTATAACATTGCCTTTGGAGTCCTTGGAACACATGAACACGCGGAAGAAACCGCCCAGGAAGCGTTCATTCGCCTGCATAAGTCCATCGGATCATTCAGAGGGGATTCGGAATTCGCAACGTGGTTTTACCGCATCGTTATGAACCTTTCACTCAACCGATTGAAGTCGGAGCAGCGGCGCGCTTCCCGTGAAGTCAGGAAAGAAAGTGTATTGGAACAATTGAGTCACATGCCAACCGATAACGGCCAATACCGTGAACATCTTGAGCGCGCGCTGCATGAGCTTCCCACGATGCAGCGGGCGGTTGTTCTCTTGCGGCACATGGACGGGCTTTCCACCAAACAGGTCAGCGCAATCCTCAAATGCTCTGAAGGTACAGTGAAAGTACACCTGTTCCGAGGTCTGCGCAAATTGAGAACTTCGCTGGACTACCTCAGAACGGAGATTGCCTGATGAGGCATCTCAAATTACAAGAACATTTGTACGATTATGTTTCGGGCGTTCTGGATGATGCAAACCGGCGCTTGATTGACAATCATCTCACCGGGTGCAATGAATGCAGAGAAACAGTCCAATCCTTCCGGCGTTTGCAAGCAATGGTGTTCACGGGAACTTCACCAGCCGACCGGCGATCACGGGAATTTTGGGATGCATTCGCCTCCAGCGTCGAGCACAATATTCAACAGCAGGCACACTCTCCCGCCCCTTCGCTGTGGGAAATCATCCGTACGACAATCGTTTCGCATCAACGACTCGCATTTGCCATGGGAGCGGGCATCGCTGTTCTGGCCGTGGGATTTCTTCTTTGGAAAACTCCACAGGAGAATGCACTCAACGTATCCAATACTCCCCCGGTGGAGATTTCCCCAGTGAACGAACAGGAACCTCTTGATCAGTATCTCCACCGCTCAAAGGTTTTGCTGGTCGGGCTTTCAAACCTTCCCACAGATAATTTTGGCGATGTCGCATTCGAGCGGGAAATTTCACGCGACCTTCTCAAGGAGGCCCGTGCATTGGAACAGACAAATCTTGACCCTCATTCAGCATCCATTATTAGAGACACAAAAAGAATCCTGATCGAGTTCACTAATATTGAAGACCACGATGTAGAACCTCAAATGGAGATCATTCGCGGTGGTATTCAGCAGGGCAATCTTTTGTTCAAGATCCGGGTGGCTGAAACCTTGCGCGATTCCATGCGATACACCTTTGCGCGATACAATCCATAGGAAATATACTCATGAAGATATCCATCTTTGTTTTTCTGCTTTGCATTTCAGCCGGTCTGCACGAAGCCGTAAGCCAACCGGCGCCGAAACAACCGCGTATTGCTGTCGCGGTACCTTCGCCCATGCCGTCAACAAGCGAAGGCGGGGATTCCAAGGACGATCCGGCGTATAAGAGTTACAAAGAAGCATACAATCTCATTCTTGATGAAAACTGGGATGAAGCGAAGAAGAGGTTTGATGAACTCGTCGCCAAATATCCGAAGAGCACATATAAAGATGACGCACGATACTGGTCCGCCTATGCCTTGATGCATAAGGACAAGAAAAAGGCGGCGGCGGCATACGAAAAATTCATCGAGGAATATCCGGACAGCCGGTACCTTGATGATGCCCTTGCAGATCTTGGAAGACTTGATGCAAAGGCACCGGTTCCCGGAGTGGCTTGGACAGCAACAACACCAAGGCCGGCAACATCCGCGGGCTATGGATATGGGTACGGATTTGGACCCGGCATGAAACAAATGGAGCGTGATCTTCGGCGCCTTCAGCGTAGAACTATTCACCTGAGAACGACCGGTACTCCTTCTGCAATGACCATGACTGTTCCCTCCGAAGACAGGAACCTTGATCCCGAGGTGCGCTTAAAGATGGATGCCCTCTATGCCTTGAGCGAATCACCCGAGGATGAAAAAGCGTTTCGTGCGCTGAAAGATGTGGCGGTCGATATGCATCAGGCCCGCCCCCTGCGTGAAGCCGCACTCGACGCACTCATGGAGTTTGAGAAGTTTGATGTAACACCTGTTCTCGTTGAAATCGCGCGTCACGATACAAGCGAGGAACTCCAGGCCTATGCCATCGATTACATCGGCGGACACAGCAAGGACAAAGACGAATCTGTTGTACTTCTCATTGATTTGTATCATTCCGTTCCAAAACAACGTACGAACCAGAGAGAGGCCATCTTCTACAGCATCGCGGAAGTGGGCAATGACAAAGCCATCGATTTTCTTGCTGACTGCGCGCTGAAGGAGAGCTCATACGATGTGAGAAGCGACGCGGTGTACCTCCTCGGCAACATCGGGGGTGAGCGCGCACGATCGGCTCTCTTTGAAATTCTCAAAGTGAAATTAAAATAGCCCAACTTTCAAAAACACGTTTCACAGGAGCAACCATGAAATTCCTAGCCGCAGCAACTGTTATGCTGGTTCTGGTGTCAACAGGCGGATTCTTCGCGCACTCTGCCGAACCGAACAGAATCGTCAACGTGGGATCAAAGGAGAAGAAAGGAGGGTGGCTCGGCGTCTCCATTCAGGATATGACACCGAAACTGGCCCGGTCAATGGATGTAAAGACCAGCGAAGGTGCCCTCGTTAATGAAGTTGTTGACGACAGTCCCGCGGAAAAAGCCGGCATCAAGGATGAGGACATTATCGTCGAGTTCAACGGTAAAAAAATTGTTGTCGCAGACGATCTGTCGGATGCAGTGCGCACAACCAAGACCGGTTCCACCGCTTCAATCATCGTAAGCCGCAAGAACGAACGCAAAACTCTCGAGGCCACAATCGGCGAGACCCCCAAAAGACAAATCGCTGTTGCCAATGCCCCCCGGGTTCACGACATTATGACGTGGAACTCTTCAGGCATGTTCGGGTTGCAACTGCGCGAACTCCCGGAACAACTGGGCGCATACTTTGGCGCCCCCAATAATCGCGGCGTCCTCGTCGAGGAAGTTGAGGAGAACAGCAAGGGAGCGAAGGCAGGATTCAAGGCGGGTGATGTCATTACCAAAGTCGGGAGAAAAACCGTCGAGGACATTGAAGATATTCGACGCGGCCTCTACGCCTACGATGACGGGGAAAAAGTGGATATCGAAGTTCTCCGCAAGGGAGCAAAGCAGATGATGAATGTGGAGGTCGAAGAGATTGATGAACCAAACTCCCTCCATTTCTTCTATGACAAGCCCCACGGCTTCCGATGGAATGGGTTTGAGATTCCCGATGTGCCGGAGCTGAATGTCATCCCGGATATCGACCGGCAAATCCGGCTCGAATTGCTTCAGCCGAGGATGAAGAGCATCAAAAAAGATGTGCAACGATGGAAGCGCGACCTGAACAAGGAAATCAGGGCTATCGTGGAGCAGGAGATTGAAAACGCCCGCCGTTTGAGGGAAGTCCACAAGCCCTGCGTGGAATCACAGTCCTATCCTACTCTCTAG
>CAZJYO010000201.1:0-5253 GCA_964550275.1 uncultured Chitinophagales bacterium | reverse complement strand
AGGATTTGTCAAGCCATTATTGACCGCACTCCAGCTGGAACCGTTGTTAGTGGAACAAAAGATTCCACCTCCCATGGTCGCCGCAAAGAGTTTTGTGCCGCTCATGGTAAAGGCAGAAATAGTTGTATGCGTTAGGCCGTTATTGACTGAACTCCAGTTTGTGCCGTTGTTTGTGGAGCGAAAGATCCCCCCGAAAAGGGTGCCCGCAAAGAGATTGGTTCCGCTCGCAGCAAGAGCAAAGACAACCGGATGTGCCAAGCCGAAATTGATCTCTCTCCAGGTTGTTCCGTCGTTGGTAGAAAGAAAAACACCGCGGCCAGTCCCAGCAAAGAGATTCGTGCCTTTCGTAGCAAAGGCATAAATATAATCATCCATCAAGCCGAGATTGACCTCTCTCCAAGTTGTTCCGTTGTTGGTGGAGAGGAAGGCGCCGCCGCCCCTCGTTCCAGCGAAGAGATTTCCGCCGCTCACGACAAGAGCACAGACGTCGGCGCTCGTCGAACGGAGGCTGATTCGTGTCCAACTTGCTCCATTGTTATTGGAACGAAAAATGCCGCCCTGCTCAGTTCCTACAAACACATTCGTTCCCCCGGGCACATTGGGGCCGACGGCAAATCTGTGAATGCGGCCGCCGACATACGGTCCATTTGTTTGTACCCACTGCGCCATAAGTGGACTCAAAGAGGGGAAAACTATGAATGCCAAGAAATGAAATAGGCAAACAAAACGGTGAACGGATTGGGAAATGGTTTTCACTTGTGCGTATTGTCCGATGCTACCTTGACGCGTGACTGATTGTACCTGGCTGCTTCACCATTGCGCATCATTCTTGTTGTCGTCAGATAGAAACAGAGAGATTGAACCATTCGGGGGTGGGATTACGTTTTACCCTGCCTCCTCATCTCAAACCCTTTCATAATCACGTAGGCGAACAGCACGACGATAAAGAAGGTGAGGAGAAGCCAGGCATCACTGCTGAGCGTGTTGATGACGCAACGATAAACTTCAAGAACCCAACGTTCTGAAGTGAGCTCGGGCGGGGCAACGTCAGTTTTGACAGGGTTGATGTACTGCTCAAGGTTATGAACCTGCACGCCACCGGAAATTCCCACCACATAGATCGTAAAGATGACGTACTTGCTCCACGCCAAACTGATATCCTCGGAGATCAATCGCTGGAGTATGGCCTTGATGTGCTTTTGGAAAACCTTCGCGACAATAAAGCACACAAGTGTTGCGATGATAAGATCGACAATCAGCAGGGTTATGAACATGTCTGGTCCTTCAAATGTAACGGAAGCGAATTATTGCAAGTGTGGAGACAAATGCAACCCTCCCTCTAACGATGGAGGGGAGGTTTGGGCCTGCGTTCAGTAAAGCGTAGTGAGGCCAATCCATCCACAACCTGACAACAACCACAGCCCCGAAATTTCCTCCCCTCACCGGGGGGAGGAACAAGGTGAGGTGGGGCGAACCAAACTATCGCGGCTTTTCCGCTTGGAATGCAACCCTCCCCCAGCCCCTCCCTCTAACGATGGAGGGGAGGTTTGAACCTTATATTGCCTAACTCATCTCGCTTTCGCGAAGTGCCCTGGCAATCCGGGTAATCTTTGCAATCTCATGATCATCATGTTCTGCCGCGAAGAGCACCATGTCAACGAGTCGCATGTGCACCTTAAGTCGTGGATGAAGCGCGGCTCGACTGAAGATCGCATCGTCCAGCGATTCCAGCCGCCCGATGAATTCCGCGCGGTTGTTTCTGAAGAGGCGCAGAACGTCTTTCATTTTTTGTCCGTTGAAATTTGCATCGGCGGTTTTCTTGTTCGTCATGTCGGCGGCGCGCAAAACGTCTTTGCCGGTAAGGTAGTCCTCAATGCGACCATAATGCAGTTCTTCCAGCGTGGCGAGGTGGCCCACTATTTCCTGAATAGACCACTTGTCGTTAATACGAATAGTAAGAATCGGAGGAAGCTTCGCGACAAGTTCTTCCAATCGGGCGGGCGTTCCGCGTACGCGTTCAAGAATGCATGGGAAAAGTCCGATAGGATAGTTGAAGTTGAACGTGCGTTCAACCCAGGGGGTTTGAGATATCATTGCAGTATTCCTTGTGCGATGGTTGCAACGAGGTTGCAAGTAATCAGCCAAGATGCTGGGTGAAAGTCAATGGGCTTATTCCCTTTCTGCTATGAAAATACCAATGTAGCTCTGCCAATACGAGGCTTCGCGCTACAATTTTCATTGGCAACAGTGAAGCGGAGCTTCATGACAACTCTTTACAAGAGAAAGGGAGAAAGAGAATCGTCCGGATTCCCCGCCTGCACAATTGTACCAAGTGAGTCGGGCAGGGGAACGCACGTTATGGGGCCGCCGACACACAATCCGTGCATTCTCGATTTGTCGAACAGGTTCGACCCAAAGCATCGAGAATGCCCGCCTGGCAAATGTTGAACTGCGTTGGCGGACAGGCAAACCCGCTTTGTGAACCCGCCAACGCACGCATCCGTCGAATCCGGACACATACATAATCTTGTGCACAAATTCCGCAGCCAGTTGAACTCCCGTCCTTTTCTAATTTTGGTTATTAGAATTTGTTTGGTGCTTGCAGTTTGAGGTTTGGAATTTACTCCGTGTTGCCTCTCAACCCAAAAACTCGTTCATTGAGGCGTCAAGTCGTGTGGAATACGAGGTTTAGCATTGAGGAATAGCGCATGAACTCAAACGGAATGGAGAAGATTCAAGCCCACAAGAATAAGTGGACTGAAACGGCCTCCAAGGTATCCCGTCCATCTGCGGAAAACGGGAGCCAGCCGCATGTGAAATTCACCACGGTAAGCGGCGAACCGATTGAGCTTCTCTACACACCCGACGACATTGCACACCTGAATTTCATTTCAGACACCGGATTCCCCGGCGAGTTTCCTTATACGCGCGGTATTCACCACACGATGTACCGCGGCAGAATGTGGACCATGCGACAGTTTGCCGGTTTTGGTACTCCAGAAGACACGAACGAGCGCTACCACTACCTGCTGGATCACGGTCAAACCGGACTTTCTGTTGCGTTTGACCTTCCCACATTGATGGGCCGCGATTGCGATGATGAGCTTGCCGAAGGGGAAGTGGGAATCTGCGGCGTTGCGATTAGTTCGCTTGCGGATATGGAAGTGCTGTTTAAGGGCATCGCGCTCAAGAACATTTCGACTTCGATGACCATCAACGCGCCTGCGGCGATGATGCTGGCGTTTTACATTTGCGTCGCCGAGCAACAAGGGGCGAAGACACGTGATTTGCGCGGTACGATCCAAGCCGACATCCTGAAGGAATACATCGCGCAGAAAGAATGGATATATCCTCCGCACCCTTCGATGCGTATTGTAACTGACATGGTTGAGTATTGCACGCGCGAAATGCCGCAATGGAATCCGATTTCCGTCAGCGGTTATCATATCCGCGAAGCAGGATCAACGGCGGTTCAAGAGCTTGCTTTCACGCTTGCAGATGGTTTCGCATATGTCGAAGAAGGGATCAAGCGCGGGCTGGATGTGGATGAGTTTGCGCCGCGGCTTTCATTTTTCTTTAACTCGCACCTTGATTTCTTTGAAGAGATAGCAAAGTATCGCGCGGCACGCAGAATTTGGGCGCGGAGAATGAGAGACAAGTACGGCGCGAAGAGCGCCAAGTCGATGGCCCTGCGCTTTCATACGCAGACTGCCGGCTGTACGCTGACTGCCCAACAACCGGAAAACAACATTGTTCGCACCGCGTTCCAGGCGCTTGCCGGCGTGCTCGGCGGAACGCAATCGCTTCACACCAACTCGATGGATGAGACGCTTGCCTTGCCATCCGAGAAAGCCGTGAAGATTGCGCTTCGTACACAACAAATCATCGCGTATGAAACAGGCGTTACCAACACGGTCGATCCGCTTGGCGGAAGCTACTTTGTCGAAGCGCTTACCGACAAGATGGAGAAAGGCGCCGAGGCGTACTTTGAAAAGATCGATTCGTTCGGCGGCGTTATTCCCGCGATCGAATCAGGGTTCTTCCAGCGGGAGATCGCGGAAGCAGCGTACCGTTACCAACTTGAACTTGATGCCAAGGAAAAACTGATCGTCGGTGTGAATGAATTTGTGGAAGAGGACGAGAAAATCGAAATCCCGATTCTTCTGATCTCGCCCGAGGTTGAAAAGAAACAGCGAAACCGGATCCGCGATGTTCGTGCTTCGCGCAACAACGCTGAAGTTGAGCGGACTCTTGATGCATTGCGTCTCGCCGCTCAGGATGGAGCGAATCTTCTTCCGCCACTCATTGCATGCACTCGAGCATATGTGACTCTGGGAGAAATGTGCAGTAAGCTCACGGAAGTGTTTGGTGAGCATGAAGAAGTCGCAGTGTTTTAGCCGATTTTTGAAGAAACTCATCCCTGACCCTCCTCTTTGAAAGAGAAGGGAAGGGTTGGCCTGGACTTAGGGTGAGTTTTTGACGTGAAAGTAAGGTTCACCCCCGTGTCTCAATATTGGAGCCGGGGGTGAATCTTTTTTGAACTCACCATGACCAAACAAACCAAAGCCGAAATAGCGTTACTCAGCACCACCATAATCTGGGGTGGAACATTCATCGCGGTGAAGTTGAGCATTCTTGAAATTTCTGCGCTCACGCTCATTGCAGTCCGATTTCTGGCCGGCTCGCTGTTCTACGGAACGTTCTTTGCGCGCCAGATCTTTCCACTGACGCGGGATCAGGTGTTGAAAGGAGCAGGCCTCGGGCTGTTGCTGTTCGGAGGGTTTGTCGCGCAAAATATCGGCTTGCAGCACACATCCGCCTCAACGTCCGCGTTCATTACTGGAATGATGGTCGTGTTTGTGCCTGTCCTCCAGATTGTCATCAACAAGAAAGCGCCGATGTTGGGAAGTATGATTGGCGTAGTCATCGCTGTTGCCGGACTCTGGTTCCTCACTTCGCCGGAGATGTCGGGGTTTGGGACTGGCGAAGTGTTGACTCTTCTGTGCGCGATCATTTTCGCCGGATATATCATTCGTATAGATATTGTCTCTCACTTCATGAACGCTCTCCAGCTGACGTTTCTCCAGATAGCATCGTGCGCGGTGTACGGAGTTGCCGGTATGTTCTTCACGGGCGGGTTTTCCATGACGTTGTCTGCAACATCCATCGGCGCGCTCGCGTACCTTACGTTCCTTGCCACCATCCTGACAACGTATGTGCAAACGCGTTTTCAGAAAGATACCACGCCAACAC
>CAZJYO010000200.1:0-5254 GCA_964550275.1 uncultured Chitinophagales bacterium | reverse complement strand
CTCCGAGGGACATCTCGAAGTTCACCTCGGCCTTTTCACCCGCGTCGGCAATCGCCAGCAGTTCCTCGATGGAAGTCGGGTAAAGAGAAATCCCCACTGCCATTTCGCCGCTGTTCACACGCCGCTCCAGTTCTTCCAGCCCGCGAATGCCCCCCACAAAATCAATTCTCTTGTTCGTGCGCTGATCGTCAATCCCAAGAATCGGTTGGAGAAGATTTTCCTGAAGGATCGAAACGTCAAGCCGGTCAACCGGATTGGCAGTTGAAACAGGTCCACGCAGCTTCAGCAAATACCACGTGCCATCAACATACATTCCGAATGAACTTTTCTCTTTTGGTTTCACCGGCGTTGTGCTTTGTTCAACGACAAATTGCGCGCCCACCTTTTCGATGAAAGCGGTCGTGTTCAATCCGTTTAGATCTTTGACCAGCCGGTTGTACTCAAGAATCTGAAGTTGATCATCCGGGAACATCACCGCGAGAAAGAAATTGTATTCTTCGTTTCCGTTGTGATGCGGATTTCCCTTCATGCGCTCTTCCGTTGCGCGCATCGCAGCGGCAGATCTATGGTGTCCGTCCGCGATGTACAGAAACGGTACGACCCGGAACGCTTCTTCAATTCCTTGAATATGTTTCTCATTCGTAACGAGCCAGAAGCGATGTCCGATACCATCGGCGGCACGAAAGTCATACGCGGGTGTTGTCTGCGTAACTTCGTTCACAATGTGCGCAATCGTTTGTTCCGATCTGTACGCCATAAGAATCGGTCCGGTTTGCGCGCCGGTCACGAGAATATGCTTTGTTCGATCCAACTCTTTGTCAGGCCTCGTGAGCTCGTGCTTCTTGATGATGCCGCGCTTGTATTCTTCAACGGAAACACATCCCACAATTCCTGTCTGAACATGATTTCCCATCTGCTGCGCGTACACATAGAACAGCGGCTTCTCATCCTGAATCAAAACGCCATCTTGCTGTAACTTCGAGAGGTTCTCTTTTGCCTTGAGATACACTTCCTCGCCGTACGGGTTTGTCCCTGTGGGCAGATCAATTTCGGATTTGCCGACATGCAGGAAAGAAAGCGGGTTTCCCTGTGCTTCGATTCTGGCTTCCTCGGTGTTGAGAACGTCGTAAGGTCGGGCGGCGACACGGGATGCGTATTCTGGTTTGGGACGGATGCCCCGGAATGGTCGGACTGTTGCCAAAATGATTCCTTTTTGCTGGTGAGTAGTTAAGCCAAGATAGTCAGAAAACCCCACGTTTGCACCAGAATTCCTGCATTACTGCCTTGCGCCAGTACAAGTGAATGGGTATCTTATTCCATTCGCTGTTCCAATTCTCTCCTGCCTGCCGGCAGGCAGGCCGTTCCCGCTCCCGATCATCCGGGCGGTCATTTCATCATGTACCATGTGAGGATTCTATGTCCCTTTTTTTTCGCCTGCTTTTATTGATTCTTTTTTCGCTCTCCATTGCAAGCGCGCAACCGGTGGTTATCAACGAGCTGTTTAATTCCAACGCCACCGATGAATGGGTTGAGCTCCTCGTTGTGCAAGACAGTCTGGATATGCGGGCTTGGGATCTGCGGGATTTCACATCGGGAGGAAGCGCGCAGGCGCCTCTTGAATTTACCACCAGCACGCTCTGGAGCTCGCTCAGAGCCGGGACGATCATCATCGTCACCAGACCGGAAGTCGTTATTACAGAAGACACGGACCCGACCGATTACCTTCTTGTGCTGAAGGCGGGCAACGGATTGTACTTTGCAGGAAACCCGTTCCAATTTGCTGGCTCAAGTGAAGCAATCCAGATTCGCAACGCGTCGGATGTTCATGTGTTTGGCGTCTCCTGGGGTGCAAACAACGCGGCCAGCATCCCGGATCCCAAAGTTCATTTCGCAGGGACATCAACAAGCAACACAAGCATCTCGTTCAATGAAGATTCGGTTCCCGAAATCACATCGACAGCAAATTGGACAATCAATGATGCAACGGCAACACAGGGCATCGGCAACACGCCGGCGAATGTCGCGTGGATTAACTCCTTCCGTTTGCGCGCAGACGGATCGGGCATTGCTTCCATTGACCCCGATACACTTCAGGGCGGAACGGTAGCGCCGATTATGGTCACATATCATCGTGATACTGCATTCACGATCACCGATCTGCGGGTGATCATTGCCGGCGGATTCACATGGTCGCAATCCTCAGGCGACGTGAACTATACGAACATGACGGCGACAGTCTCCGTTGCAGGCGACACGGTCTATCTCACGGGAATCACCTTCAGCGCGGATTCCACGGTTATAACCATCAACAACGTCACTGCACCTGAAAGCACCGCGTTGTACGCATTTAAGGTGCAATCGCGGGAAACGCAATACGGCGAAGTAACCCCGACGCCGCGCATCGTGGTGTTCGGCAATCCTGAACCAATTGCCAACGTGAAGGTGATCGACGCCAACGGTGTGATGCTCCGGTTGAACCAGCTCGTCACCATCCGCGGCATCGTTACCGCTGCCAACGAATTTGGAGGACCGTCATATCTCCAGGATAATTCGGGCGGCATGGGAATCTTCGGCACATCCTTCTCTTCGGCAGTTGCAGTTGGAGATGAGGTCATTGTCTCGGGCATCGTTCAGCCGTTCTCAGGACTGTCGGAAATTGTCAGCCCCATTCTCCACCAGATTGTCAGCAGTGGTAACACGCTGAATCCCGTTCTCGTGAATGCCTCCCAGATCGCCAATGACGGCGTCGGCGGCTTAGAGGCATATGAAGGTATGCTTGTCCGCCTGAACGGCGTGACCGTGGGAACATCGGGCGTTTGGGGTTCCAACCAGAATTATCCGCTCTACGATCCGACGGATACCACACAGATTCGCATTGACAACACCACGAATCTCGTCGGTGCACCCGTTCCGGCTGGAGTTTTTGACCTTGTTGCCGTTGTCGGACAATTCGTAACAACAGTTCCTTACATCGGCGGGTATCAGCTTCTGCCGCGGTCAACCGATGACATTATTTCTTCGGGACCCATCATCGCAACGTTTCCCATTGAATCGAATATTACCTCCACCGGCATGACGATCAACTGGGAAACTGTGAATAACGGCTCCTCACATCTGCGATACGGGACAACATCGGCGTTTGAACTTGGCGTCGTGGGATCCGACGCTCCCTCAACTGTTCATGCGGTTGACCTGTCCGGTCTTCAACCCGCGACAATCTACTACGTTCAGGCATTCTCAATTGGTCTCGGCGATACAAGTATTTCGACAACCTTGATTGTGAGTACATCATCACCCGCGCAGTCTACTGGAACGATCAATGTGTACTTCAGCAAAAGCGTGAACACATCGCTCGCATGGTTCCAGCAGGCATTGGGTAATCAGGATTTGGCGGCGCGTGCGGCAACTCGCATCAACAATGCCCAGCGTTCGATCGATGTTGCGCTCTACAGTCTGAGTGGTGCGCCCGGTGACGGACTCGCTGCCGCGTTAGTGAATGCGAAGAATCGTGGCGTGAAGGTGCGCGTGATTTGCGAGTATGATACGCGCAACTCCAACGCGTATACAATGCTCATCAACAACGGCGTCCCGCTTATCAACGACAGGTTTGATCTCGTGAATGACGGCGTCGGATTACATCACAACAAGTTCTTTGTTGTGGATGCACGCGGCGGCGCGGCGGACAGTATTTGGGTGCTGACCGGTTCCTGGAACCCGACTCAACCGGGAACGTACGATGACTACCAGAATGTTGTGGAAATTCAGGACGTGGCTCTGGCGAACGCTTATATGCGCGAGTTTAATGAAATGTGGGGAAGTGAGACGGACGTTCCCAACTCGGCGGCTTCGCGTTTCGGCGCGCGCAAAACCGACAACACTCCTCACCGTTTTGTCATCGGCGGGAAAGCCATCGAGTCGTATTTCAGTCCGAGCGACCGCGTGACCCAGAAGATCGTCAACGCCATTAACGCCGCTGAACACTCGGTTGCCTTTGCATTGCTGACGCTGACTCGCCAGGATATTGCCAACGCCGCGATTGCGCGCAAAAACGCCGGAAAGAAAGTACGCGGACTCTTGGATAACGGCACGGACACCGGTTCCCAGTACAATTTCCTGGTTGCCAACGGTGTGGATATGCACCTCAAGATCGGTCCCGGACTTCTGCACCACAAGTACGGTATCGTTGATGCCGAGAACCCGTATTGGAACGCCGTGACGATCACGGGCTCGCACAACTGGAGCAACTCGGCTGAAAACCAGAACAACGAAAACACCCTTATCATCCGCGACGGAAACATCACAAACCAGTTTCTGCAGGAATTTGCCGCGCGCTACTATCAATTCGGCGGCACGGATTCGATTCTGGTGAGTGTTGATCAGGTCTCGAATGATGTTCCGTCAACATTTTCTCTGGCACAGAACTACCCGAACCCGTTCAATCCTTCGACCATCGTATCATTCTCGATTCCCAATGCATCATCCGTGAATCTCAAGGTCTACAACCTTCTCGGCCAAGAGGTTGCAACACTGGTGAACGACAAGCTCAATGCCGGAACATACACTGCGCAATTCAATGCAACCGGACTCGCGAGCGGCGTGTACTTCTACCGGCTTGAAGCAGGGAAGTTTGTAGAGCAGAGGAAGATGTTGTTGTTGAAGTAGAACTCGATTCGCTTTCGCGGAGGAGGACGTGAACAAAGTTCTCTGCACGATTGTACTTTTCTTGTTTGACGCTCCAACTGTGTGGACACAGACATGTACGGATCCTGATGTGAAGACGTGGATTCACATTCGCAATCGTGTGGGATTTGAGGATACATTGTGGTTCGGTTCAGACTCTACAGCGTCATACGGGATTGACTCCCATCTTTGTGAACTTGAGCTTCCTCCAATTCCTCCTCACTGTCTTTGGTGGAACCCCAAGTTCACGAACATCCCCGGTCGTGAAAGCCAGGATGCGCCGTTCGGGCTTGGCCAAGGCGTCTGGAGTGACTTTAGGGGAAACGTGAGTGTCTCACAGGTGGACACACATCGTGTTTTCTTTGGATCGTCGGATTCCACTTGTAACTCTGGTCATCCAACTGTTTTGCGTTGGTCCCGTACCTTTCTCGCAAACGTGTGTGATAGCGCTGTCATCGCTGACATATTTGGTGGGATAGTTTATCGTATGAGGATGGACCTCAACGATTCCATTGTGATCACGCATCCTTCAATTTCAGATCTTCTAATTTTCAGGTATGGAACGAGGGTCGTT